>NZ_FR883036.1:23820-25588 GCF_000435115.1 Bacteroides sp. CAG:633
GTGTAGCCTATTGCGAACTGGGAGGCGTACAGCCCAATCCTACCGAACCCAAAGTGTACGAAGGCATCCGCCTTTGTCGCGAACAGGGAGTGGACATGCTGCTTGCCGTAGGCGGCGGTTCGGTGATTGATACAGCCAAGTCCATTGCAGTAGGTGCGCTTTACGAGGGTGACTTTTGGGATTTCTACATCGGCAAGGCCAGCATCACCAAGGCTTTGAAGGTGGGCGTGGTCCTCACCATTCCTGCTGCCGGAAGCGAAGGCTCGGGCAATGCGGTCATCACCCATTCGGTTACCCTGCAGAAGCTGGGCATACGTGCCCCCGAAGTGCTTCGTCCGGTGTTTGCCGTTATGAATCCCGAGCTGACCTATACACTGCCTGCTTATCAGACAGCCAGTGGCATTGCCGACATGATGGTGCACATCATGGAGCGTTACTTCACCAATACCGAAGGTGTTGAGGTGAGCGACCGCCTGTGCGAAGGCACCCTGGTGGCCATCATCAAGGAAGCTTATCGGCTGAAAGCCAATCCGAACGATTACGATGCGCGCGCCAACATCATGTGGTGTGGCACCATCGCCCACAACGGTACGTGCGGAGTGGGACGCGAGGAAGACTGGGCTTCGCACTTCCTGGAGCACGAAGTCAGTGCCCTTTACGATGTCACTCACGGTGCCGGTCTGGCAGTGATCGTACCTGCCTGGATGGCTTTTGTGGCCGAACGCAACCCGAAGAAGGTGGTTCAGTTTGCCCACCGCGTATTTGGTGTGCCCCAGTCGGACGATTTGCTGGAGATGGCGTTGAGCGGCGTGTCGCAGCTGAAGTTCTTCTTTCGTTATATCGGACTGCCCGTCAGCTTCAAGGAACTGGGCATCGAACAGCCCGACATTGATACGCTGGTGGCCAATCTGCACCGCAACAAAGGCCTCACTGTAGGTAGTTATGTGAAGCTGACTTCGGCCGATACGGAAGAAATCTATCGCATGGCCTTATAAAAAAGGAAGATTATGAGCGACGATTCTTTCGACTATACCAAAGTGCCTCATGGCTTTCTGCATTGCGGCGCTTCGCACTGTGCCAAGTCGGCGACGTGTTTGCGCCATTTGGCCTATTGTCACCTGCCGTCGCGGTTGGAGTCCTTCCGGATGCTGAACCCTTGCCGGACGGTCGAGGGCGAAGCAGCGTGCAAGTACTTTTTGCCCGACGAGCCCGTGCGCTATGCCCGTGGCTTTATGCGTACGGTGAAGGCGTTGACATTGGGCGTGGCAGGAACTTTCCGCAACCGTGCCATCAGTTGCCTGGGACGGAAAAACTATTACCTGACTCGCCGCGGAGAACGTCTGCTGTCTCCGTCGGAGCAACAGCAGATTGTACACATTGCCCGTTCGCTGGGTGTGGAGCTTGACGAGTATTTCGACGATTATGTCTTCGAACACCGTTGGGCGTAGATGCTTATCCGTTTCGCCCGATAATGGTCGATTTTATATTCAGGTTAAGTCTTTGTAAATCAGATAACGGCAGTTTCCTCCTGTTTCTATAAGAGGAAACTGCCGTTTCCTTATTAGGGAACGGCAGTTTCCTACTGAGGGAATTCCCGTTCCCTTTAATGGTTACGGCCGTTTCCACAGGAGGGAACGGAGCGGATAAGCAATGTGGGCGAAGAGGGGAGTGAATATCGCAGGTAGATAATACGTAATTGGAAAATGACGATGGGCAGCGACGCTGGCAAACATAGAAAAGCGGCTATGCCTTTGGGAGAGCATAGCCG
>NZ_FR883036.1:25611-37515 GCF_000435115.1 Bacteroides sp. CAG:633
CCGCTTCGATTTACTTAATTTCTACTTCCTCTTTCATATCTATCTCTTCGCCTTGCGGGTCGTAGAAGATATATTGCAGAAACGCAAGTTTCTGGTTGGGAATGATTTTAATGCCAAATCCGTATTTCATCTGCCATTTCCGTTTCAGGGACATCAGCCCTTGGTTGACGTAGGCGGCGATGTACGGGTGGATGTGTAACGAGAATTTCTTTATCTTCAGCTTGTTTACCAGATAGTCTATTTTACTTTCCAGGGCATCGGTAAAGAGGATGGACGACTTGATGGTGCCTTTCCCGAAGCATGTGGGGCAGGTTTCTGTCGTATTCACGTCCATGGCGGGGCGTACCCGCTGGCGTGTGATTTGCATCAGCCCGAATTTGCTCAGGGGCAGGATGTTGTGGCGTGCCCTGTCTTTTTGCATGTTCTGGCACATGCGCTCGTAGAGTTTCTGCCGGTTCTCGGCTTCGTTCATGTCGATAAAGTCCACGACGATGATACCTCCCATATCGCGAAGTCTCAGTTGGCGTGCCAGTTCGTCGGCAGCTCCCAGATTCACTTCCAGTGCGTTGGCCTCCTGCCCGTTGGCATTCTTGGTGCGGTTACCGCTGTTCACGTCTACTACGTGAAGCGCCTCAGTATGCTCAATAATCAGGTAGGCACCACTTTTGTATGAAACGGTCTTACCAAAAGAGGATTTAATCTGCTTGGTGATGCCAAAATTGTCGTAGATGGGGAGAGGGCCTTTATACAGTTTCACGATTCCTGCCCGTTCAGGGGCAATGAGAGTTACGTAATCCTTGATTTCGTGGAACACGGCTTCGTTGTTCACATAGATGTTCTCGAACGATGGATTGAACAAGTCGCGCAACAGTCCTACGGCGCGGCTGGTTTCTTCGTAAATCAGAGTGGGGAATTTGGTGGCTTTCTGTATTTTTACTACGGCGTCTTCCCAGTGTTTCAGCAGTACTTTAAGTTCTCCGTCGAGTTCGGCTACCCGTTTGCCTTCGGCTACGGTGCGGACGATAACGCCGAAGTTTTTCGGCTTGATGCTCATCAGCAGTTGCTTAAGGCGGGCCCGTTCTTCGCTCGATTTAATTTTTTGCGATACGGAAACCTTATCGTTGAAAGGTATCAGTACGAGGTATCTTCCGGCAAAAGACAGTTCGGACGTCAGTCGGGGGCCTTTGGTCGAAATAGGCTCCTTGACAATCTGAACCACAACTTCCTGTCCTACCTTGAGGGTATTGGCTATGGTGCCGTCTTTTTCAAGGTCGGGGAGTATGGTTGCCTTGGTGATAGGGTTGATTTTCTTCTTGTCGCTTAAAGTTTGCTTTACGTATTTCTCTAACGAGTTGAATTGCGGACCTAAGTCCAGGTAGTGAAGAAAAGCGTCTTTCTCGTAACCCACGTCCACGAAGCAGGCATTCAGACCGGGCATCAGTTTCCTGACACGCCCCAAATACATATTGCCCACGGAGAAAGAAATGTTTCTTCCTTCGCTCTGAAGTTCCACCAGTTGCTTGTCTTCGAGCAGGGCGATGGAGACTTCTTTGGGCTGTACGTCTACAACGAGTTCGCTGGTCACAGTCGTTACTTTTGTTTTTGTTTGATAATACAGGGTTTCATTGTGGACAAGCTGGCAGGAAACAAGTCGGGAGATGTATATATGCTCCGTTTTTTCTTGCCGGCTTGTTGCTGGCACAATTCATTACTTAAACAAAGAACAAACCCGCGAGACCTTTTGTTTCACAAGTTTGTTCTTTTGTCTTGTCTTTCAGACTAAGATTTACTTTTTGCTTTTATGTCTGTTCTTTCTTAGTCTTTTTTTACGCTTGTGCGTAGACATTTTATGTCTTTTTTTCTTCTTTCCGCTTGGCATAGCTTCTAAAATTTTATGGGTTAATACTATTGTTTATTATTTTTTCACTGAAAGAGTGAATGTCTTTGCAGGCTTAAACGCCGGAATATTGTGTTCCGGAATGATAATCGTTGTATTCTTAGAGATATTACGGGCAGTTTTCTGTGCTCTCTTCTTTACAACAAAACTACCAAACCCGCGGAGGTAAACATTTTCCTCTCTTGACAAGGATGCCTTTACTGCTTCCATGAATGCTTCAACGGTTGTAAGTACGGTGGTCTTATCAACTCCGGTGTTTTTTGCAATTTCGTTTACAATGTCAGCTTTAGTCATTTTTTCTACAAATATGGTTATTACTGTTTCTTAATTTTTTGGACTGCAAATATATAGCTTTTCCGCGTCTCTGAAAAATATATTTCGGACTATTTTTTGAAAAAGTCGCTGCATTAGGCTTTATCGGGCGGGAAATGTACTATTTTTGCGGCATGAATATTTTTAGCGAAACATTGCTTGGGTGGTACGCGGATAATGCTCGCGAACTGCCATGGAGGAATACAAAGGACCCTTATCTGATCTGGGTTTCGGAAATTATTTTGCAACAGACCAGGGTGGCGCAGGGGTACGATTATTTTTTGCGCTTTGTGCAGCGCTTTCCCGACGTACACGCTTTGGCCGAGGCCTCCGAAGACGAAGTCATGAAGTACTGGCAAGGGCTGGGCTATTACTCGCGTGCACGCAATCTGCACGAGGCGGCACGTAGCATGAACGGAGTATTCCCCAGTACGTACGAGGGAGTGCGTGCTCTGAAGGGAGTAGGGGATTATACGGCTGCGGCCATCTGTTCGATAGCTTATGGCATGCCTTATGCCGTGGTTGACGGAAATGTCTATCGTGTCTTGTCGCGTTATTGGGGCATTGAAGTTCCGATTGATTCGGCCGAAGGAAAGAAACTGTTTGCGGCTTTGGCACAGGAGATGCTTCCTGCCTCCCGACCGGCGGAGTACAATCAGGCCATCATGGATTTCGGAGCCATACAATGTACGCCGCAATCGCCTTTGTGCATGTATTGTCCTTTGTGCGATACGTGCGCGGCACTGGCACAGGGAAGGGTGGACCAATTGCCGGTGAAACAGCATAAGACGAAGACTACCGATCGTTTTTTCAATTATATATATGTACGTGCAGGCGCGTACACGTATATAAATAAACGTACCGGGAATGACATCTGGAAGAATTTGTTCGAACTTCCGCTGATCGAGACCGAACGCGATATGCCGGAAGCTGAGTTTGTGCAGTTGCCCCAATTCCGTGACTTGTTTGCTGCAGAGGATAAGCCGCAGTTGCGTTGTTTGCGTCGTGGGGTGAAGCATGTATTGTCCCACCGTGTGATCTATGCCAGTTTCTATGAAGTGGTGTTGCCGGAAGAAACGCGTTCGTTTTCAGCTTATCGGCGGGTGTCCCGGGAAGAGCTTGGACAATATGCAGTGCCCAGGCTGATACATGCGTTCCTGGAAAAATACGAGTGAAAAGTAGGTGCCGATTCTTGCATTGTGTAATTATTCTTGTTACTTTTGGCGGCGAATTGATAAAATAGAAGTCTATGTCGGTAAATAAGGTAATATTGTTGGGCAATGTCGGACAGGATCCGAAGGTGACATACTACGACGGTGGCGCATGTGTGGCGCAAGTATCTTTTGCTACTTCCGAGAAAGGATATACCTTGCAGAATGGTACGCAGATACCCGACCGTACGGAGTGGCATAATCTGGTATTCCGTAACCGTCTGGCCGAGATTGTGGACCAGTATGTACATAAAGGCGACAAGCTTTATGTGGAAGGAAAAATCCGCAGCCGTTCGTATGATGACCAGGCAGGCATCAAGCGCTATGTGACCGAGATTTTTGTGGACAACATGGAGATGCTTTCGCCCCGAAACACTTCAGCGGCTCCAACTCCACAACAGCCCCAGCAACCAGCTTCATCTCCGGCAGCTTCTGTTCAGAATAACCAGGCGGATGATTTGCCGTTCTAATTGTTTAACTAAAACCCGATTCTTTGGACCCAGACGCTTTTTTATGCCAGTTGGCAGACGTATTTAACGGAATTTCCGTACATACACCTTCTGTTTCGGCTATTATAGCCATTGTTTTGGCAGGACTGCTCCTGCTTGTTTCCGGATTTGCATCTGCATCCGAAATAGCTTTCTTTTCGCTTTCTCCGGCAGACTTGAGTGCCATTGCCGAGAAGAAGAACCCTTCCGATGAAAAAATCAGCCGATTGCTGGATGATACCGAGCGGTTGCTGGCTACGATTTTGATTACAAACAACTTTGTGAATGTGACCATCATCATGCTTTGCAACTTCTTCTTTATGACTGTCTTCGAATTTCACTCGCCTGTTGCCGAGTTTCTGGTGCTGACGGTTATACTTACTTTCCTGCTGTTGCTGTTTGGCGAGATTATGCCTAAGATTTATTCTGCTCAGAAGACCTTGGCATTCTGCCGTTTTGCAGCTCCGGGCATTACGATGTTCCGTTCGTTCTTCTATCCGCTGGCTTCTGTTCTGGTACATTCCACGGCGTTTCTGAACAAGCATGTTACCCGTAAGAACCACAACATTTCTGTCGACGAACTTTCGCATGCATTGGAATTGACGGACAAGGCTGAGTTGAAAGAAGAAAGCAATATCCTCGAAGGCATCATCCGTTTCGGTGGCGAGACGGTGAAAGAAGTCATGACTTCCCGTTTGGATGTGGTCGACCTTGAAATACGTACCCCATTTAAAGATGTGCTGAAGTGTATTGTCGAGAATGTATACTCGCGTATTCCTGTATATGCCGAAACGCGCGATAACATCAAGGGAGTACTCTATATCAAGGATTTGCTTCCGCATCTGAACAAAGGTGACAATTTCCGTTGGCAGTCGCTGATCCGTCCGGCTTATTTTGTGCCTGAGACAAAGATGATTGATGATCTGCTGCGTGACTTCCAGGCTAATAAAATACACATTGCCATCGTTGTAGACGAGTTTGGAGGTACGTCGGGCATTGTGACAATGGAAGACATCATTGAGGAAATTGTAGGTGAAATACGTGACGAGTACGATGACGAAGAACGTACGTACACGATATTGAATGACCATACGTGGGTATTCGAAGCCAAAACACAGCTGACCGATTTCTATAAGGTAACTCACATTGACGATACTGCTTTCGACGAGGTAGCCGGCGATGCCGATACGGTAGCCGGGCTGTTGCTGGAGTTGAAAGGCGAGTTCCCGGCTTTGCATGAGAAGGTTAGCTATGAGCGTTATGAATTCGAGGTACTCGAAATGGATAACCGACGCATTCTGAAAGTTAAGTTCACAGTCAATCCCCTTACGGACGAGGCTGAAGGTAATGCATAAACGGAGGGTGGTGTCTTGAGTCTTTTCATGCAGCATAAGGAGGACGGATTTCTGCTGGGAGTATGGCGGATGGATGAATCGTACGAGGAATTGTGCCGTCAGTTGGCCGACACGGATCTTTGCCGTCAGGCGTCCGAACGTTTCCATGCAGTGCAGCGTAGGCATGAATGGCTGTCGGTCCGGCTTCTGCTGCGTACTCTGTTGGGAGCCGACAAAGAGATTGCTTATTTACCTTCCGGCAAGCCCTATCTGGCTGACGGCAGCTTTCACATCAGTATTTCGCATACACGTGGTTATGTGGCTTTGTTGCTGGCATCGACACCTGCAGGTATCGATATTGAGCAATATGCTACTCGCGTGCATCGGATTTCGTCGAAGTTCATGCGTGCCGACGAACAGCCAATTCCTTATCAGGGCGATGACACGTGGAGCTTGCTGCTTCACTGGTCGGCTAAGGAAGTAATGTTTAAATGTATAGACCGTTCCGAAGTCGATTTGTGTGATCATTTGCAGATACTGCCGTTTGTTCCGCAAGAAAGGGGAGAATTTCGTGCTTGTGAATATAAGACGGAGCAGCAACGAACGTTTCTCATCCGTTATCTGCTCCATCCTGATTTTGTATTGACGTGGACGGTATACTGAGGCCGTCCTGCTCCAAGTGCTTGTCTTATTCTTCTAAGCCAGTTGACCCTGGCTGATACGTCTACTTACTTCAAATAATAAGTTGTTTACAGTCTTTCCAGTTGCACGGTGAAATGTCGCATCAGGGGTGCTTCCCAGGCGATGCGTACGCCTCGTGTCACGCTTTCGCGTCGGTCGTATACATTCTTCAGTGCAGCTGCTACTACGTTCATGTGGTTGTCTGTATACACTCTGCGTGGTATGGCAAGGCGCAGGAGATCCAGGCCGGTGAATCGGTTTTCGCGCGTCACAGGATCACGGTCGGCCAGCAGATAACCTATCTCGCATCCCCGTATGCCAGCCTCCAGATATAACTCTACTGTGAGTGTCTGAGCCGGAAATTCTTCTTTAGGAACGTGAGTCAGCACCTTGGGAGCATCGATGAAGATGGCATGTCCGCCAGCCGGACGTTGGTAGGGGATACCGTATTCATCCAGTTTGCAGGCCAGATATTGCACTTGTCGGATGCGGGTTTCCAGATTGTCGAACTCGGTATTTTCGTCCAGGCCGATGGCCAGTGCGTTCATGTCGCGTCCGTTCATGCCTCCATAAGTCAGATAACCTTCGAACTGTACGCAGAAGCCTTTGGCGCCTTCGTACCAATCTTTCCGGTTGGTTGCGATGAAACCACCCATGTTGACAATGCCATCTTTTTTCGCACTCATGGTCATGCCGTCGGCCAGGCTGAACATTTCACGGGTAATTTGTTTGATGCTCTTGTCTTGGTAGCCCTCTTCGCGTGTCTTGATGAAATAGGCGTTTTCGGCAAAACGGGCCGAGTCGAACAGAACGGGTTTGCCGTATTTGTCAGCTATGGCACGTACTTCACGCAGGTTCTGCATGGATACGGGTTGTCCTCCTGCCGTATTGTTGGTGATGGTGACGATGATGAAAGGAATCCGGTCGGCGTGTTCCTGCAAGGCTTTCTCCAGTTTGGCAGGATCGACGTTTCCCTTGAAAGGAACTTCAAGTTGTGTTTGCTTAGCCTCGTCGACAGTACAGTCCAGTGCGAAAGCTTTGCGTCCTTCAATGTGTCCTTTGGTCGTATCAAAGTGTGAGTTGCCAGGCACGATGTCTCCTTCATGCACCAGATAGGAGAAGAGTACGTTTTCGGCGGCTCGTCCCTGATGGGTGGGGATGATGTATTCGAATCCGGTCAGTCTGGTAATGGTATCTTTAAGTTTAAAGAACGATGAAGCACCTGCGTAACTTTCATCGCCCAGCATCATTCCGGCCCATTGGCGGTCGCTCATGGCGCCTGTACCCGAGTCGGTGATCAGGTCGATGTAGACTTGTTCAGATTTCAGTTGAAATACATTGTAATGGGCTTCTTTCAGCCATTGTTCACGTTCTTGTCGGGTGCTTTTGCGGATGGGTTCTACCATCTTTATTTTCCAGGATTCGGCAAAGGGTAATTCCATAGTTGATTAGTTTTTCTTTTTTTGAGGGTTTGACATTTGGTTAACGGAATAAGTCTATGACTTATTGCTCAGGAGTCGAAGATAGTGATTTTTCTTCTATAAAGCAAGAAGTTCGTTTCCCTTTGTAAAAAAACAAATGTCCGGGCGAAATCACTTCGACCGGACATTCTCAATAAACTTGGCAGAGTTCATTTACCTTTTTACTTTCTTTGAATCAGTTGAAATGATTTGGACAGGAAATAGTTGTCCGGTTCATCAAACTCAACGCTTTTTCCTCGAAAGCAATGATAAAGTGTGTTGCATGGCAGGTCTTCTGACTTGTTTCTGTGGCAGACGCCTTCCCGGACGTATCCAGTGGCTTAAGAGGTATGTGCCTGTCACACTTCACGAAACTTACAGCAGCGGGACTGTTCAGGATTCTCACCTGATTCCCTTTTAATTGCTTTCCCGAAAGAGGATTGCAAACCAATGCAGCGCAAAGATAAGAAAAAGCCGGGGATTTACAAGGGAAATCTCCGGCAAATTAGTACATGTTACGAAGGTAATATTTTATTTTTCCCTGGCCAGTGTGAATACGAACTCCAGTCCTCCTCCTTGCCTGTTTTTGGCCGAGATGGTTCCTCCGTGTATCAGAACGGCGTTTTTCACAATGGCCAGTCCGAGGCCGGTTCCGCCCAGCTTGCGCGAACGGCCTTTGTCTACCCGGTAGAAGCGTTCGAACAGGCGGTTCAGGTGCTCAGGAGCTACGCCTACCCCTGTATCTGCAAAGCTGAAATAATAGAAGTTCTCGTCTTCGCGGAAACAGCCGATGTGTATATATATGTTGGTACCAGCGTAGGCGATGGCGTTGTCCATCAGATTCCGGAAAATGGAGTAGAGCAGCGAATAGTTGCCTTTCAGCTGTATTTTGGGTTGCAGCGAGTTGACTACTGTAATATGTTTTTCTTCCAGTTCCAAAGCTACTTCGTTGACGATGTTTCCAACCAGCAGGCTGATGTCTACCTTTTCCATATCGATCATGTTGGCTGCTTCGTCCATACGTGTCAACACGGAGATGTCGCGTAGCAGTCGGCTCAGGCGGTTGCTTTGGGCATAGCAGCGCTCCAGGAAAGTCTGCATCTTTTCGCGTGGGATGCTGTCGTTGCTGACGATGGTTTCCAAATAGCCCTGTATACTGCTTACCGGGGTTTTCAGTTCGTGAGCTATATTTTGGGTCAGTTGCCTCTTCAGTCTGATTTGCTCTTCTTCCTGGGTTATGTCGTTAATCGAGATTTCGAAGCTACGGTCTTGGAAGATGATGCATTCGATGATAAAGATACGTCCGTTTTTGTTGATGTTGAGCGACATGCGCTTTTCTTCCGTTGCATTAGCCGGACGTTTCTGCGACTTGTTGATAAAGTCGGTTATTTTCTGAAACTCACAGATAGAGAATATCTCTTCGGTAGTTTGCAGATTCTGGTCCGAAATAAGGTTACCGTATTGTGTGAAGAGGTTATTGACGAGTATTTCCTTTTTATCTTTAGTAAATACACCTAGTCCTTCTCGCGATGTCTGTAAGTGTGTGATCAGTTTTTCTCTTTCGATGTAAAGAGCCTCCTTTGTCTCTCGCAGGCGTCGGTATATCTGGATGATGTGTTGCGAGATTTCTCCCAACTCATTATGGGGGAATGCAGCCTGTATATCCATTTCAATCGGTTCATTGCGGTCGGCCCGTTTGGCAAATTCGCGAAGATTGGTGATGGCTTTTCCAAGTTTTGCTGTAAACTTGTAAAAGATGAATATCAGCAGTAAGGTTACGATAACGGTAAACCAGATGTAATGAGGGTCGGCAGCCAGGTTATGAATCAGATTCAAGTTGTATGGCAGTGCCGAACGTATGATATAATTGTCTTGTAGAGTTGCCGAATAGAAGTAGGGCATTCCGGTAGTTTCTGACATACGGCGTAAGTCGTATCCTTTTCCTTGCCGAAGTGCTTGTTGTATTTCCGGGCGTCCAAGGTGATTACCTGGTTCCTGTTTACCTTTGTAACTGTCGTATATCACTTTCCCGTTCAGACTGATAAGAGTGACACGCAGGTTATTGTTTACTCTATTGATGTAATTGTCCAAAGTGCTGGTCCACAGACTGTCGGGAACAATACGCAGTTCGAACGATAAACGCTCGTTATAATCCTGCAATTGTGTGTTGAGCAATTCTATTTTGTAGCTTTTTTCACGTTGGTACTGATAAGCGATGAAGCAAGCTGCGAATGCAAGAAACAGCGAGATAACCGAAAGAAATAACTTCCGGCTGAATGACAGAAAATGCCGTTCATCTTTATTCGGCTTCAAAGCAGTATCCATATCCCAAGCGAGTTACAATGCATTTTCCGTAAATACCGATTTTTTTGCGCAGGCGGGTGATGTTAACGTCTATGGTACGGTCGAGCACATAGACTTCCTCGCTCCAGATACGTCCCAAAATATCTTCGCGCGAGAAGACACGTCCTTTGTTTTGCAGCAACAGCAGCAGAATTTCGAATTCTTTTTTGGTCAGCGGAGCTTCCTGTCCATCAATGGAAACTTTTTTCTTCACAATGTCAAGAACCAGCGTTTTATAGACCAATTGCTCGGGCATCCGTTCGCTTTCCCCCTGTCCTGTACGTCTCAGTACGGCTTTAACCCGTGCTGCTACTTCACGCAGTGAGAATGGTTTCGATATGTAGTCATCAGCTCCAAGATTGAATCCTGTTACAGTATCGTTTTCCGTGTCTTTAGCTGTGATGAAGATTATGGGCACTTGTGCTGTCTTTTTATCTTTCTTGAGCATACTTGCCATTTTGAATCCCGATATCTCTCCCATCATTACGTCAAGCAGTAGCAGGTTGTAACTGCTGATGTCCATTCGCAGGGCTTCTTCGGCCGAGTTTGCAGTATCCACTTCGTATCCTTCGTTCTCAAGGTTGAACTTCAGGATTTCGCACAAATCTTCTTCATCGTCTACTACTAAGATCCGGTAATTGTTCATTGTTTCCTGGTTTTAAGTTGCAACTGGGAAGCACTTTTCCCGTCTGTAACGGTACGTCCTCTTCCTGTTACAAAGTTATACTTTATTTCTTTTCGCAGGCAAAAGTGAGGCATTTTTATTACGGACGCATGAAACAAGTATTACGATTCTGTTACACTTTTCATCTGAACATCTATTGCCAGGAACACAGAGAGGGAATGCTGTAATACAAAAACACACCGATGATGCTGTGGCAGTCTCATCGGTGTGTCATTTGTACGGTATACGTATCTTAGGGGTTTACACAGTCTGATGGTTGATGCAGATTCCTTGTTTGTACCATTCGTACAGACGGTGTATTCCTTCGTCTATTTCTACCTTGTGGTGCCATCCCAGTCCGTGCAGCTTGCTTACGTCGGTCAGCTTTCTCATTGTGCCGTCCGGCTTGCTGGCATCCCACTTCAGTTCACCCTTGAATCCGATTTCGGCAACAATCTTTTCGGCCACTTCGCGGATACTCAGTTCTTTTCCAGTTCCAACGTTGATGTGGCAGTTACGAATCTCTTTTTCACCTTCACGGTAGGTGTCCTTGAAGTCCACGTTCAGCAGTACGTGTACACTGGCGTCGGCCATTTCTTCGCTCCACAGGAATTCGCGCATGGGTTTTCCGGTTCCCCACAGGGTGACAGCTTCGGCTGTGATGCCGTATTTGGCCAGAATCTGTCTGATTTCTTCTTCTGTCCGGCTGCCGTCTACTCCCTCTACCGGGCGCAGGTTAATGTCTTTTCTTACAGCTTCCCAGTTTCCTTCGTTCAGGCATTTGGCCAGATACACTTTTCTCATCATAGCTGGCAGAACATGGCTGTTTTCCAGATGGAAGTTGTCGTTCGGACCATACAGGTTGGTGGGCATCACGGCAATGTAGTTGGTACCGTATTGCAGATTGAAGCTTTCACACATTTTCAGTCCGGCAATTTTGGCTATGGCGTAAGGTTCGTTGGTGTATTCCAACGGCGATGTCAGCAAGCATTCTTCTTTCATGGGTTGCGGTGCCTCTCTGGGGTAGATGCAGGTACTTCCCAAAAAGAGCAGCTTCTTGACTCCGTGGCGGAAACTTTCGCCTATGACGTTTTGCTGAATTTGCAGATTTTCATAGATAAAGTCTGCTCTGTATTGCAGATTGGCCATAATGCCTCCCACATGAGCGGCTGCCAGCACTACAGCCTCGGGTTGCTCTTCATCGAAGAATTTCTTTACAGCTACTCCATCCAGCAGATTCAGCTCCTTATGTGTGCGTCCTACCAGGTTGTGGTATCCTCTTTCCTGTAGGTTGTTCCAAATGGCCGATCCTACCAGTCCTCTGTGACCGGCTACATAGATTTTAGTATCTTTATCCATTTTCATTCTTACTTATATATACTTATGTAAAAAGGTAATTTACCGTTTACTTCACAATGCCTTTCTCCAGATATTCTGCCAGATTGGTTCTTACCTGCTGAGCTGCATGGTCGGCAGCTACTTTGGCCATATCTGCTTCCACCATAATGCGTACC
>NZ_FR883037.1:0-10222 GCF_000435115.1 Bacteroides sp. CAG:633
CGTCGGCTTTTTCCTGAAAACCCCTCGGCTTTCCAACGGAAACTCCCCGGCTTTTGCCTGAGTCGCATTCACCTCCCGCGGTGCGGAAGGCGGACGCCTGTTCTACGGCTGTCAATTGTCATAATCGAACTTTTCCGACAGCGAGAAGCCCGACATGAAGTCGTGCAACGTCAGTTTACGTATCTTGTAGTAGTTCAGCCAGTAATTCTTCAAGGCCGATATGTAGTTGCGTTGCGCCTCCTGCTGACGGTTCAGCGACAGGGTAAGGCTGTTGATGTCTGCCTTGCCGATGATGAACCGCTGACGCGTCTCTTCGTAAGCCAGTATGGCCAGGTCGAGTGCCTCTTCCGCACTGCTTACCAGGCTTTGCTGTATGTTGAAGTCGCTGACCGTCATCACCACTTCTTCCTCGATGCTTGCTTCGCTCTGACGGGCCGAAGTCCTTACCACATTCAGGTTGTTGCGGGCCATGTTGTATTTGCCTTTCCTCACGCCCCAGTCCACCAGCGGGATGCTGACGCTGACCGACACCATCTCCTGCTGCATAGGCCGCCGGTATGCCTCGCCAAACTGTTCGGCCACCTGGTTGAAACCGATGCTGGCATTGATGCTGGCGTTGAAGCGCGACTCCTTCTTGGTGCGGTCCACATTCTGTTCGGCCTCCAGGATGTTCTGCTTCAGTTCCAGAAAATCCGGATTGTTGGTGCGGGCGGCGGCCAGAGCCTCATCCACCGGCACAACCAGCGAACGCGGCGTACCGGGCAGCTCCAGCCGTATCTGGGGCGTGCCGGGCAACTCCAGCCGTATCTGAGTGTTCTTCTCCATATTGAGGAACGAAGCCAGCGCAAACATGGCACGCTTCAGCGAACTGGCCGCATTCTGCAAGGTGTTGCGGGCGTTCACCACGTCGAGCTTCAAGGTCAGCAGGTCGGCACGGCTGATGGACGCTATCTTCAGGCGTTGCATGCCGATGCTGTACAGCGTATCTGTCGAAGCCACGTTGTCCTTGGCCAAGTCGTATTCTGCCTGTGCCATGGCCAGGTCGAAGAAGTAGGTGGTGGCCAGCTCGGACACCTGTTCGGCGTTGTAAATGTATTCTTTCTTCACCTTCTCGTACTTCAGAGGCTCTATCTTGCGTTCCCAGCGGAAGGCATTGTACCCCACCAGGCTCTGCGAGTATCCCAACCGGATAGGCACGCTGGTAAACTGCGTATATTGGTTGGCCCCGAAGCTGCGCATGAAGCCCAGTTCCGTGTCGATGTAGAAGGTACCGCCCGTCAGGTCCAGATTCTGCCGGATGGCCAGGTTGCCATACGCGTAAAACGACTGCTGGCTGCGATAGATGTCCAGGTCCTGTTCCGAGTCGTACCGGCGTGTAATGTCGCGGTTATACTGGGCGGGCGTCATGTTCAGCGTCAGGCTGGGCAGGCGGTTGGCCTTGTACGTACGGTATTCCCAGTAACCTGCCAGATACATGTTCTGCGTGCGGAAAGCTTCCAGCGAACTGTCGTTGGCCAGTCTGATGGTCTTCTCCAGATCCAATACCACCAGTTGCTGGGCTTCGGTCTGCACGGCCGGCAGGCAGATGCCGAGCCCCCATCCTATCAGAAAAATAAGTTTTTTCATCTATTTGTTTGAATTTATGTCCTCAATACAGAGTCAGCACGGTGTTGCCTCACTCTTTACCTTTCGTTCACTTTTTCTATATATGTACCAATATATCAGCGGGATAATAAACAGACTGACCAGCGTGCCTATCAGCATGGCCCCGATCATGGCGATGGAAAGCGGCTTCTGCAGTTCCGAGCCCATGTCGAACGAGAACAGCAAGGGCACCATGGCAAATATGGTGGTCAGCGAAGTCATCACAATGGGACGCAAACGCCTGCGGCCTGCCTCGTGTATGGCCTCCAGCAGCGGCATCCCGCCCTTGCGCAGCTCGTTGATGGCATCCAGCTTCAGGATGGAGTCGTTGATGATGATACCGCAGGTCACAATCAGTCCGATGGCCGACATCAGGTTCAGCGTATGCCCGCATACCCACAGCAGCACCAGCGAGAAGGCGACATCGACCGGAATCTCGAACAGCACAATGAGCGGTTGCAGGAAACTTTCGAACTGTGCCGCCAGGATGAAATACATCAGCAGGATGGAAACGAACAGGATAACGACCAGCTCGTCCAGCATCTTCTGGTTCGAGAAGAAGCTTCCGCTGAACACGGTGTCCCACTCGTCCGAAGCCTCGGTCACCTTGTCCACCCCGGCCATCAGCTCGGGCGCATCTTCCACGTCGTAGAAGCGGAAGGGAATGTATTCCCCGCTCTTTCCGGCGGTGATGGTCTTCAGGTCTTCGCCTGCCGTCACTTTCACCAGCATCGAAAGGGGGACGTACTCTACCTGCCCCAGTCCGTCGGGGCGTGTCTGTATCAGGGTGTTCTGCAGAATCTCGTTGACCGTCTGCTCCTCGCCCACGATGCTGACGGGTAAATACTGCTGATAAGAGTGGAGCATGGCCACGCTGTTCTCCTTGAAGGCTGTTTTCAGGGTCCGGTACAGTTCGTCGTAAGCCACGTTGTAGAGCAGCAGACGCTCTTGCAGAATGCTGATGTTCAGCTGGTTTTCGAATGCGATGCCCACAGGAGGGTTACCGGTAGTCTTTGCCAGCTGCTTTTCCAACTCGCGCAACTTTTCTGCTTCGGGAGTCCGTTCCTTGTTCCGGGCATACAGCTCGGCCACGACATCGGCCTCGCCGGTGACAAACAGTTTCTCGAACACCGTCTCGGGAGGCGAAAACGAAATGACCGCATACGGATAGTGCTCGGCCACATAGGCATAGACCGCTTTCTGCAACGGAGCGATTTCTTCGGGCTTCTCTGTCTTGAAGTACAGTTCCGCTTCCGACGACGAAAGGGGGCGGTCGCGTTCCAACAGGTAGTCCTGCTGGCCGATGGCTGCAGTGCGTTCCACCGTCTTTCCGGCAAAATGCTCCAGCAGACGGTCCACCCTGTCGCGGTTTTCATCCACGTGGATGTTCTCGTTCCACTCCACGCGCGCCAGCAATTCGTTCTGGTCAACGGCCGGCATCCGCTCTTTGTCGATGAAGCGGAACATGAATACGCAAAGGGGGATGGAGACTGCACAGAACAACAGGCTGACTGCCTTATGCCGGAATACCCAGTCGACTCCGGCATCGTAGAAGCGATCCATGGTATGCTCTTTCAGCGGATTGGGGATGCGAACCCGACTGAGCCACGACTTCCGGTGCAGCTTTGTCCCATAAGCCAGCGAATAGAGAACGGGCAGCAACAGGATGCCCGTGAAATAGGACACAAGCAAACCTGCCGTTACGGCAAACGCCTGATCGTAGAACAGGGCACCGGCGATGCCGCTCATGAATATCAGCGGGACGAACACCGCCACCGTCGTCAGCGACGAACTCAGCATGGGCGTGATGACTTCACTGGCTCCGGCGATGCAGGCACGGTGCAGGGTAAAGCCCCGCTCGCGGTACTGCGAGATGTTTTCGGTGACAATGATGCTGTTGTCCACCATCATACCCTGCGCCAGTATCAGTCCGGACAGTGAAATGATGTTGAGCGACATGTTGAACAGGTAGAAGACCAGAAAGCAGACTATCAGCGACACCACCATACTCAGCCCGATGATGAGCGGCGAACGCACGTCGCCCAGGAACAATACCGCCACAATGCAGATGAACAGGAAGCCCAATGACAGGTTCTGTTGCAGGTTGTCGATGGTGTAGTCCAGCAGTTCCGTCTGGTTGCGGCTGATGCTGAAGTCGATTTCGGGATAGACCCAGCGGAAATAATTCATCACGCCGTTCACCGCATCCTTCATCTTGTCCATATTCTCGTCGGCCTGCTTGATGACAGCCAGCGTCACGGCGCGCTTGCCGTTGCTGACCGACAGTCCCCGCTCATCGACCGGCACAATGCCTACCTGGCAGAAGTCGCCCAATCGGACGATGCGGTCGCCCTTACGCAGCAGGATGTTTCTGACGTCTTCCTCCGTGCGCAGCAAGGTCGAGAACTTGATGCTGTATTCGTAATATCCGTCGCGCACGCTCATGCTGCCCGGCTCCACGTTGTTCTGCGACAAGGCGCTTTCGATGTCGCCTATCGTCAGCCCCAGCACAGCCAGCTTGGCCGGATCGGGGACAATGCTCACTTCTTTCTCTACCAGTCCGGTCACGTCGACCATCGCCACTTCGGGCAGCTGTTCGATGCGTCTTCTGATTACGTTTTCGGCAAACTCGCACAAATCCAGAAAGCGGTCGTCGGCCTGCATGTTTCCGGTGCTGTCGTCCTTCAACGTCAGGTTCAGGTAGAAAACGGGGATGTCCGTCGCGCTTGCCTTCACCACCTTGGGCCGGTCCGTATCCTTCGGCAGATAGTTCATGGCTGCGTCTATCTTCTCATTCACCTCGATGAAAGCCAAGTCGGTATTGGTGCCGTAGTCGAAGTTCAGCCGGATGATGCCGGCACCGTCCCGGGTCTCGCTGCTCATGTCCCTCAGTTTCGAGACTTGCACCAACTGTTGGCGCAGGGGTCTTACCACCGTATTCTCCAGTTCGCGCGCCGACGTGTTGGGCACCGACACCTGCACGGTAATTTCGGGTATGGCGATGTCGGGCAGCAACGACACGGGCAAGGTGGAATAAGTCACCAGCCCCACGATGAAGCATGCCGCGAATGCCATCAGCACGGCAATGGGCCGCTGTATCAAGAACTTTATCATAACCCTCTCTGTCTTGTCCTGTTGTTACTACTTTGTTTCCTCTACTACGGTGACGGGCGCTTCATGGGCCAGATTCACGTTGCCGGTGGCTATCACCAGGTCGCCTTCTTTTATCTCTTCCCCCACCAGCGTATAGCTGTCCGAGTTCTCAAGCTGTGTCTGCACATAGTTCCATATCGCCATATCGTTCTTCAGCGTAAACACCACCTGCTTGCCCGAGCGCAGTACCAGCGCACTCTTCGGTATCACCAACTGGTCGGGCAGTTCGCGGCGTACTTTTACCCGCACGTTCATTCCGCTGAACAGTTCGCCGCGGCTTGCCACCGTTGCTTTCACGTTCACCATGCCTTTTTCATCTACCAGGGGATTGATTTCCGAGATGCGTCCTTCGTATTTGGCTCCGGGATTGGCATAAGGCGACACCGTCACCCGATCGTCCTGCTTGATCAGGGGCAATTCATTTTCCAGCACCGTAAAGTCTACTTCCATCCGGTTGGAACCGATCACCGTACAGAAGGCATCGGCAGTCGACACCCTGTTATAAGGCTTTGCAAAAAGATTGGCCACCACTCCGTCGAAAGGTGCCCGCAGCGTGGCATGTTCTTCCTCGTAGCGTGCTATTTCGTATTGATAAAGAGCCTGGTCGTAGCCGCTTTTCACCTTGGCCAACCGCATGACGTCGGCGGGCACACTGGCCGTATCGCCTACAGCATATCCCTGCCCTATCAGTACGTCCTGCAACTCCAGTTTGGCTTTTGCCAGCGCGTCAGTTGCCTGAGCCGTCTTATTCTGCAGGAGGAAAGGGTCCAGTTCGGCCAGTGGCTGATCCTTTTTCACACGTGTTCCGTTTTTCACATATATTTTTGCCACCACTCCTCCGGTTTCGAAATTCAGGGCTGCTTCTTCTGCCGCTTTCATTTTGCCGTTGCTCACCAGTTCATGATAGAAGGTCTGCCGTTTCAGAGGCACCACCGTCACTTCAGTTTTCTTGTCCGGCAGCACGGTATTCACTCCCTCTTCTTCCACCGTTTTTTCCTTACCGGCTTCCGAACACGCTCCCAACAGGAAAGGAAGCATTCCACAAAATACGCAAGTGTAAAAAAGTATTTTCATCGTATTCTTATAGTTATTTGTTTTCAATGGTATTATTATCTTGTTTTCACATGTATACTTTTCCTGTTCCACTTAAGGATTTCCAAAAGTATGCAAAGGATTCGAGCTTTGCAAACAGATCTGACTGACAAAAACTGACAGCCCTTATATCCAGCACATTACGCCTATAAATAGCACAACATTGAAACGTTTCCGAACGATTTTGTAATGCCGATGAACGATTTTATACACTATTTCAGATGTATGTATTCATTCCTGAAGGCGATTCAAAGCCCCATCCACACCCCAAATCAACTCGCTTCCGCCGGTGAAGGTCCAAAGTCCGAACGATGCAGAATGAGCAAAATTTATCATTATAAGCGTTCGTCGTCAAAGTCAAACCATCCGTAATACATCACACACGCACTACTTCCCTCCGCCAACAGACAGCCTGTACAAGTTATCATCATCCGTAAACTTCTTCAGATAGAAAACGTCGTCGGCCAATACGCCCTCTAAATACAGCGCATCCAACTTCAAACGTTTCACGGCTTTTCCTTCCCAAGTATAAATATCGATATAGGTTTCCTTTCCCGGCCTGCCTGTATCCTGGTTCAACATATAGAAACAGGCATCATCCGCATTGATCTGTTTCATGTAACAGGCACCGTCTTTCATCGGATTTTCGGGAGAACCTCCTTTGTAATTGATTACAAAAAGCGGAAGAATCTTCATACGCTCGGTGTCAATCCGATACACTTCTATCTGATTGAAACGCATTCTTCCCACAACCAATTTATCCTGATAGACACAGAAGGTAAGGTCGTAAGGCATGGACTTGTCCTCAAAATAGCCTTCATCCACCCCTATGCGGTCGTATATTTCACCGGAAGCCACATTCAACAATTCAACTCCCGTCTCATGCGGAAGTAACTTGTAGCCACAATACAACGTATCGTTGAGGGCGTGAAGCCGCTGATATCCTCCTGCTAAAATTTTCTTATTCATCCGTTGCCTTTTACAAGACAAACTGTCTTTCCCGTCCCATAGATACGTCCTTATTTCGTTATCGTTCCATATCCTGAATGCTCTGCTCCTTTGCCCGCCAACCAGATTGGCCGTAGTCAGAAAATCGTCAGGGCCGTTTCCTATCTGCCCGAAAGAGAAATAATGCCTACTGTCCGAAAGATCCCACAATGTAAAGCAAGGCTCCATCTTATCATTCTGCAACAGGATAAAAGAATCTCCCGCCTGCATGTACTCAATGTTGCACAAAGTAGGCAACGGCACAGCCTGCGGTGTCACCGCCTCCGTCTTGCTTTCCCAGTCTATGGCATTGATAGCCTGACTGTCTTTCTGGCTTTTTCCGTTACAGGACTCCAAGAGGAAAAGGCATAATACCACCCCATAAATCTCCTTCATACAGTTCATGTTTGATATTATCATTTACTTAAGTTTCGCAAATGCCCAACTTATTAGTTGACAAGGCTTCAGTTAACGAGTCTACTAGGATGGAACTCAACTATTTGATAAACAGTCGTTTGAAACAATTCGCTACAAACACCTTGTCAATTCATCAACTTGCTACTCGTTACTCGTCAACTGCAACTTGAGCTTGCAAATTGAAAATCGATGAAGTCAAAGTTGAGCTATATCACCCCGTCATCCCGAGCGTTGCGTTTTAATGGCAACTCTCCTATTTTGACAGCCTCAAATGTAACAGATTTCTTTTTACTGGAATACGGCAAAAACGACTTCTTATACGACAAAAACGACTTTTGTTTCCTCATTTCGCGCCTAAGCCCTACGCTTCTTACATTCATAAGTCCCTATCCAGCAGCAAGAGAGAGAACAAGCAACACCCATACTCCCCGGATACCATGCCAAGAAAAAAGAACAGCCGGCTACAGGATATAAGCAGACAAATCAGAAGAGACTGCAACTCTTCGCACCGCTTCTATCCCGCAGCCGGCTATCATTTATACCGGACAACGTAAAAGAGAAACTTTATTCCTCTTCGGCAAACATCGGATCCCAGGCAGGCAACTTGATCGGCTCCTGACGGAAAAGCTTCATCACCTTTTCGGGCACATACTTCGTCTCGACTACCAGACGGAACATATATTCGTCAAACCAGCGGTCGGTCATGATGAGGTGTCCTTGCCAGCCGCTCGACGCTCCCCAGCTGTTCTCCACCAACCACTTCACGGGCTTGCCGTCCTTGTCAAGGTCAACACCGGCCAAGGTCATGGCGTGGCTCGATCCGCTGGAGAAGGTGGCGATGCGTTGCTTCTTGTCCATGCCGAAGGTAACGCCCATCAGCGAAGCATAGTCGTAATTGTTCACGTCCAGCAGGCCGCGCTCGGAGTTGAGTTGCTGACCCACGTCGCACGAGAAGTACATCATCGTACTGTCCTTCAGCGAAGCGATGGCCATCTGCTTAATGTCTTCAATAGGCAGGTTGACGTACGTCCAGTTGTGTCCGTCGTAACGGTGGCGGTCGTAGTCTATCTCGTAAGTCTTATAGTATTCGCGCGTAGGATCGTTCATCAGCATCACGTAGTCGGTCAGCAGCTTGGTATCGCCATACTTCTGGAGGAAGGTCATCGGCGTGTGGTGTTCCGTTTCTACCGGATTGCCCTTGGCGTCCTTGCGCACATAGTCGAACTCGGCAGGCGGCATGCCCAGGTTGAGCACCAGCATGCGGTAGACAGTACCCAGGATGGCGGTCTTCTCCCGCTCCAGCTCGTCGGCCTTGGCGCCACGTGCCACCATGTCACGCAGTTGCAAGCCATATTCCTTCAGCTTCAGGCTGATGAGCGATGCCATACGCGAAGTGTTCGAACTGCTGTTTGTCTCGGGCATGGCCTCGGCAGGCACCAGTCCGTACTTCGACACGATGTCGGCCACTCCCGTAAACGTACCGCCGTCGCTCAGCGGATGCTTGAAGAGCCACTCCACTGTCTGGTCGCTCATGGGCAGCTTGCCAGTGTCGATAACGCCTTGCAGGAAGAGGTTCGACTTCTCCAGCTGATCCCAGAAGAAAGGATAGACTTCGGAAAACTCGAACGACGGGAAGCCGAAACGTGCCATCGTCTTGGCACGCATCACGTTCAGCCCCGTAAACAGCCAGCAACGGCCGGATGACTTCTGGTCGGTAATGCCACTGGACTTGACACGAACCGAGAAGTGTGTGTCCATACCTTTCATATTCTCCTGGTTCAGGGCCAGACGACGGATATCGTTGTTACCGATGGCATTGCGTAGTGCCTTGTCGGCAGGCGTCCCCTGATAACTTTGACGAATCTGTTCGAGCATAGAAGGACTGATTCCTCCTTCACCGCCTCCCTGCGCACTGGCCGAAAGAAAAGCCGTCGTGGCGAGAACAAATACAGATAACAAATGTTTTTTCATAACGATCGAAACAGTTTTTATTGTTGATAAAATACGATGATTAATGGTGAATGGTCAATGGTTAATGATAAATGATTAATGGTGAATGGTGAATGGTCTGAGAAATTCTTCATTCTTCATTCTTCATTTTTCTCCATTCTTCATTTATCAAAATCCCTCCCAAGCTGACAAATATAACACCTTTTTTGAAAAATTTAGTATTGTCTTTAGAATAATTGTCCATTTATAAGGAAACTGATTCAAATAAAATAGTTTTCTTTGCACCCTCATTCGTACGATATGAAGAAATTTATCCTGAGCTTGATAGCCCTGCTGGCACTGACCAGCCTTTTGCCTGCACAAGAAGTGCAGACAGACTCTGTAAAGACCGAAGACAGCCACGCACTGACCCGTAAAGAACTGCATAAGCAAAAAGTGGCGCGACGCAATCTGCACTACAACATTCTGGGCGGTCCCAGCTATACCCCCGACTTTGGAGCCGTATTGGGAGGAAGCGCATTGCTGACTTTCCGCATGAACCCCAGCGACACCACCCAGCGACGTTCAGTAGTCCCCATGGCACTTGCCTTCATGTTCAACGGCGGCATCAACCTCTTTTCCAAGCCACAGCTCTTCTTCAAGGGCGACCGTTTCCGCATCTTCGGTAAGTTCTCGTACAAGAATACGCAGGAGAATTTCTACGGCTTAGGCTATACCACCAACCGCGACTATGTGCGTAGCGAAACCACCAGCCAGTACCGTTACAGCGGCATACAGGTGAACCCGTGGTTCCTCTTCCGTCTGGGTGAAAGCAACTTCTTTGCCGGACCGCAGATCGACATCAATTACGACCACCTGACCGATCCAGCCAAAGGCCTCGTCAACGAGCCTACCTACCAGGCAGCCGGCGGAACCGACAAGGGCTATAAACAGCTCAGCTCGGGTATCGGCTTCCTGCTGACCTACGACAGCCGCGACG
>NZ_FR883037.1:10232-20504 GCF_000435115.1 Bacteroides sp. CAG:633
GACAGCCGCGACGTACCTGCCAATGCCTACACCGGCCTTTACCTGGACGTACGTGGCATGGCCTACTCGAAAATCATCGGAAGCGACCAGAACTTCTACCGGCTGGAGATAGACTACCGCCAGTACAAGCCTCTGGGCAACCGGAAAGTGCTGGCCTGGACCGTACAGACCAAAAACGTATTCGGCAACGTGCCCCTTACGCAATATGCCCTCACCGGTACTCCTTTCGACCTGCGCGGCTACTACATGGGACAATACCGCGACTATTCATCGCACGTCGTACTGGCCGAATACCGCCAGATGATCAACACCGACCAAAGCAACTGGTTCAAACGCGTCCTGCATCGGCTGGGATTCGTGGCATGGACCGGATGCGGCTTCATGGGTCCTACGATGGGCAAAATAGAAGGTGTCCTTCCCAATTACGGCGTCGGACTGCGCATCGAAGTACAGCCCCGTATGAACGTACGCCTGGATCTCGGAAAGAACACCGTCAACAATCAGACTCTCTTCTATTTCAATATGACGGAAGCCTTCTGATTTGAAGGAGAATGAAGAACTTATTAAATGGAGAATGAAGAACTAAATAAATGAAGAATGAAGAATTAAGAATGAAGAATTTCTCAGACTATTCGCCATTGAACATTATTCATTCACCATTAATCATCAACCATTTATCATTTACCATTAACCATTATAAGCCTTTCGGCTTTAACTCCTTAACTTCCATCAAAATGCCTCCTTACGCCGGTTCTTCCCCGCGTTCAATATAAGCCAGCACGTCGCCTTTCTTCACATAGCTGCCCTGCTTGGCACATACCTCGATGATGCGTCCGCTGAAGTTGGCCGTCACCTTGTCGTGCGTTCCCCACGGCGTGGTGATGTAGCAGAAGGTATCGTCGGGCTCGTATTTGTGACCGGGCTCGGGTGGCATGGACGGGTTGGTCACATCTATTTCCCAAATCACCGTTCCCTTCGCCGGTGCCGTGATAGGCTCTGCCTTGGCACGCTTCAGTTTCTTCACATCTTCGTCCGAGAAGCCCTTGCCCAGCAAGGCCGATTCCTTGGCACGCTGCAGGTCGGTCTCGAAACGTTTGCGGGCCACGCCCGACTTATAGTCGCGATACTGGCGGTCGTGCATAGCCAGCTCGAACAGTTCTTCTTCGTCTTCGCCCACGTCCCAGCCGTTCTCTTTCATCTCCTTGCGGTACTCGTCCAGCTGGTCGGGATAGTACGATTGTGGATCGGCATCGGTAAACTCGTAGTTGTTCTTCCGGGCCAGTTCCACGATTTCCGGATCCAGCTTGCCCGGCAGGCGTCCGCTCTTGCCCAGAATCATGCCCCACGTGTTGTTGTCGATCATCGTCCAGCGCTCTTCGCCCTTCACCTGCGACATGACATTCATCAGTGCCACATTCTTCACATACTGGCTGAAGGGGGTCACCAATGGCGGATAACCCAGCTTGGGCCATACGTATTCCACCTCGTCGAACAGCATCACCAGCAGGTCGTCGATGCTCAGTTCCGGTTCGCCCTTGCCTTTCAGTATCAGGTTGATGCCGGCATGCACGCCTTTCAGGTCGGCCATCATCGAGCCCATCATTCCGCCCGGCAGTCCGCACTTCAGCAGCAGCGACGACATGTGCTTGTTGCTCGGGTCCATGAAGTAGCCCAGGAAGTCGTCGATGAACTCCTGCGTCAGCGAGCGAGCTTTCATGTAGGCCTTCATGTTGATGTCGGGCACCTGGAATCCCTTGTCGCGCAGCATGGCCTGCACCGAGATAACGTCGGGATGCACCTTTCCCCACGACATGGGTTCCATCGCCACGTCGATGATGTCGGCCCCGTTCTCGCACACTTCCAGGATGGAGGCCATCGACAGTCCCGGACCGCTATGGCCGTGATACTGGATGATGATATCCGGATGTTTGTCCTTGATGGCTTTTGTCAAACGTCCCAGCATGCCCGGACGTCCGATGCCTGCCATGTCCTTCAGACAGATTTCGGGAGCGCCCGCCTCGATCAGCTGGTCGGCAATGGCCGCGTAATATTCCACGGTATGTACGGGCGAATGGGTGATACAAAGCGTAGCCTGGGGAATCATGCCTGCCTCAAGCGCATACTTGATGGAAGGGATGATGTTACGCGTTTCGTTCAGTCCGCAGAAGATACGGGTGATGTCCACCCCCTGGGCATGCTTCACCTTATACATCAGCCGGCGTACGTCGGCCGGCACCGGATACATGCGCAGTGCATTCAGTCCGCGGTCCAGCATGTGTGTCTGTATGCCTGCCTCCCTGAAAGGTTTGGTAAAGGCACGCACGGCCTTATTCGGATTCTCACCATAAAGCAGGTTCACCTGTTCGAAAGCGCCGCCATTGGTCTCAACGCGGGCAAAGCATCCCATTTCTATAATTACCGGAGCAATGCGGACCAACTGGTCCACCCGTGGCTGGTACTTTCCGGACGATTGCCACATGTCACGATAGACAAGACTGAATTTAATCTCCTTTTTCATAACGGTAGGGGAATTAAAGGTATTATTTGTTCGGTTAACTTAACATAGACAAATATAGCAGATAATTCTGACATATCAACAATAAAAGAGCAGATTTCTTTCACCCAAAAGATATGTTATATATCATATTGTCAGAATCGGCTTCATTCTTCATTCCCCTTTCCGATATGCATTCCTTATTTTTTCCGAAAAAATCGTAAAACATCTGTGATTTTTTTATAGTTTTGCCTACATACAAGTAAACAGCCTTACGGTTTTAGTTTTTGAGTTCTTGAGTTTTTTAGTTTTTAAGCTGAGGAATACGAAAACTTATGAGCCTATAAACTCTATCAGTTTTTGAGTTTTTTAGTTTTTAAGTTGGGGGAATACAAACCCAAAAGAACGAAGAACTCAAAAACTTAAAAGCCCAATAACCGAGAAACTCAAGAACTTAAGAACTCAAAAACTCAGAAACTTAAAAACCCAAAACTAAATAACTTACTTTATGAAATCATTGAAATTGCAGTCGATTCTTCTGCTGGCTTTCGCATTGCTTGCCCTGCCCTCCTTCGGACAAGGGCTGAAAGCCTTCAAACTGAAGAACGGTCTTTCCGTATATATATGGGAAGACAACACCAAGTCCGACGTGTATGGTATCGTAGCCTGCCGCACCGGTTCGGTCAACGACCCGGCCGAGTACACCGGTCTGGCCCACTATCTGGAGCACGTCATGTTCAAAGGTACCGACAAGATCGGCGCCCTGGACTGGGAAAAGGAAAAGCCCATCTACGAACAGATCATCGCCAAGTACGATGAAATGGCCGAAGAGACCGACCCGCTGAAGAAAGAAGCCATCGGAAAAGAGATCAACGACCTGACCGTGGAAGAAGGCAAGATCAGCGTTTCCAACGAGTTTATGAACCTCATCGAGAGCATGGGTGGAAAAGGCCTGAACGCAGGTACCAGCTACGACGTCACCTACTACCACAACTCGTTCCCCCCGTACCAGATCAACAAATGGCTCGAAATCTATTCGCAACGCCTCATCAACCCCGTATTCCGCCTGTTCCAGACCGAGCTGGAAAGTGTGTACGAGGAATATAATATGTATCAGGACGACCCCGGAAGCGTACAACGCGAGTTTATATCGAGCAAGGCATTCGAGGGACATCCCTATGCGCGCCCCATCATCGGCCTGCCCGAACACCTGAAGAACCCGCGCCTGAGCAAGCTCATCGAGTTCTACAACAACTGGTACACCCCCGAAAACATGGTACTGATTCTGGTGGGCAACGTCAACGCACAGCAGATCAGCGGACGCATCAACGCCACCTTCGGACGCCTGCCCAAACGCCCCACGCCCGAACGCAAGACCTACCCCGACCTCGACATCAAGGGACGCAAGCAGTACACCGCCAAGGTGGGCTACTACCCCATGGTATGCCTGGCCTATAAGGGCGTACCCTCGGGACATCCCGACGAGAAACCGCTGGAGATAGCCATGTCGCTGTTGCACAACAGCAGCAACACCGGCACGCTGGACAAGCTGACCCTGGACGGCGAACTGACCAGCTGCGGAGCCTCAACCGACTTCCGCCGCGAGCAGGGACGCAACATGGTGTATGCCATCCCCCTGTACGACGAGAACCAGCGCCGCTTCGAGTCGAACAAGAGTGCCGAGAAGAAAGCCCTGAAAGCCATCGAGCAGATTGCCAACGGCGAATTTGAGGACTGGCAGATCGAAGCCATCAAGGCCAACATGTGCCGCGACTTCGACCTGACCATGGAGTCGAACACCAACAAGGCCATGATACTGATGCAGGCCTTCATCAACGAAGAAGACCTGGGCAAAGTGCTCAGCTACAAGGACGAAATCATGGCCATCACCACCGAAGACATCAAGCGCGTGGCCAAGCAATACCTGACCGGCAACTACCTGGCCCTTTACATCGAAAAAGGCAAGGCCGACAACAGCGGAAAAATCAAAAAGCCCGGCTACAAGCCCATCGAACCGCCCGTAGGCAAGCAGTCGCTCTACGCCCTGCAGTTCAAGAGCATGCCCATCGGACATGTCGAGGAAAAGTTCATCGACTTTACCGACGTGCAGGTCAAGAAGCTGAACGACCGCTCGAAGATGTACTATTCGGTCAATCCCGAAAACAACGTGTTCAGCCTCACCCTGCGATACGGCGTGGGCGAACGCGAGTTCCCCAAGCTGGGCATTGCCGCACAGCTGATGAACGATGCCGGCGTGATGGGTGCCTACCAGCCCCAGCAGCTGAAGGAAGAGCTGAGCAAGCTGAACGCCACCTGCAGCGTAAGCGCCAGCGACAACTACCTGTACATCACCATGGAGGGCTACGAAGCAACCTTGCCGCAAGCCTGCCAGCTGCTGTCGCGCCAGATCCTGATGCCGCAGCTGGACGAAAAGCAGCTGGCACGTATCAAAGGCTCGCTTCTGGGCGCACGCCAGCAGCGTAAGGAGAATGTGAACACCCTTTCGTCTGCCCTGATGCAGTACATGATCTATCAGGACAAGTCGAGCTTCATCGACGAACTGACCGATAAGGAAATCTACGAACTCTCCATCTCCGAGCTGACCGGCGACATCAACCGCGCCGCCAACTACGAGGCCGAAATCTTCTACTGCGGCACGATGCCTTTCGACAATGCTTACGACATCCTCAGCAAGAACCTGCCGCTGGTAGCCAACGAGCGTCCGTCCACCTCGCCGCAAGACAAGCCCCTGGCCTCTGTCACCGAGAATACCGTATACTTCCTGCCCAACTCCGACGCCGAACAGGCACAGATCTGGTTCTTCATGCCATTGGGCCAGTACGACAAGAAGGACGACGTGCTGCGCGACGCCTTCAACCAGTACTTCTCCGGAGGTTTCAACGGACTGGTGATGAACGAAATCCGCGAAAAACGTTCCATGGCCTACTCGGCCGGAGCCTACATCGGCACGCCTGCCCTGCCCGGCAACCCGACTTATCTGTTTGGCAACATCGGCACACAGAACGACAAGGCCAACGACGCACTGGACGTATTCATGGGTCTGGTGACCGACATGCCGAAGAATGCCGACCGCATCGACAACATCAAGAGCTACATGCGCCAGGAAGCGCTGACCACTCACCCGTCGTTCCGCAGCAAGGCCGAGACCCTCAACTCGCTGCAACGCGTCGGCTATAGCGAAGACCCTGCCAAGGAAAACCTGCCGAAAATCGATGCCCTGACCTTCGACGACATCGTGAAGTTCTACGAAGACAACATCAAGGGCAAGCCCTACTGCATCGGCATCATGGGCAACCCGAAGGACATCGACGTGAAGAAGTTGGAGAAATACGGCAAAGTTGTCCGACTGAGCGACCGCAAACTGTTCAACACGAAGGATACGCTGTTTTAATGAAGAATGAAATAAATGAAGAATGAAGAATGAGGAATGAAGAATTTTCAGGAGTTAAAGGGACTTAGAAGCCCAATTCCTCATTCTTCATTTATGAGTCCACTTTAAAAAGTACACTTTTTGCCTTTGAGCATAACGTAGGATCTCTTATGAAAGCTATGTGATAACAGATCCTTCACTTTGTTCAGGATGACAGAGCAAAGTGATAGTAACTATAAAAAGACTCATAGGAAACAGACTTTTTTAAAGAGGACTCATTTTTTTGCCCATAACAAGCCCACCCTCTAACGGCCATGCGGAAAACAAAGAACTTCAATGCTGCATTATGCTAAATATCAAGAATTTTATGTACCTTTGCCGTTAGAAGGGAACAACTAAAACCGATACAGTTATGAAAACGATGACCAAAGAAGATTTAATTAAAGCTTTAAAAAAAGCGAAGAAACACAAAGAGCAAGCATTGAAACAGACAAGCAAGGAATTCAAACGCCTTGGAATCAAAGGTAAAGTAGAGTTGGTATGATATATTTCTCTCTAAATCATATCCTTGAACAAGCTCCTTACAAATTAGATTTGCTGGGCAGTGAGTTCATATTCCAAACAGATTTAGGCATCCACTACGTCGTGAGCTTCAATAAAGAGGACATCACACTGGGCGGATGCGCTACTTATCAACTTATCATCCGCAAGATAGAAGAGGTCCGAAGTCGGCATGACCCGAAGGTGGAAGCAACGATACTTGCCATTATCAATGAATTTTTCCGTTCCAACCATGATATCATGCTTTACTTATGCGATACTAGCGACGGACGAGAGGAATACAGAAATCGGCTGTTTCTTTCCTGGTTCGACAAAAACACGGAAGAAAACCGTTTTACCATCTGCAAAGCTCATGCAGAAGTGGAAGGTCAAGGCCTGTTTCTCTGTATCGTAGTAGACAACCGAAATCCGAAGTTGAATGCCATTACAGCTGATTTTGCGGAAAAAGCAACCTTGCTGACAGAAGGAAAACCTTGATATCTCCGCTCCTACCGCTTCTCCTCTTCCTCGCCCGCACCCGAAAGGATGGGCAGGCAAATCTTATACTTGACGGCCAGGATACGAGCCAGAAATACCGACACACCGCCCACAATCTGGCAGATATACGCATCCAGCCCCACCAGCTGGCAGAGGAAATAAACAGTACCGCCCACCACACAGGCCATCGCATAAATCTCCTTGCGGAAAATCAGCGGAATCTCGTTGATGAACACGTCGCGGAACACACCGCCTGCCGCACCCGTAATGCTACCCATGATGATGGCCACCCAGAAGGGATAGCCCAGCAGGATGCTCTTCTCCACACCCACCACGGTGAACAGGGCCAGACCGATGCTGTCGAAAATGAAGAACGTGTTGTTCAGATGAATCAGATGCTTTCCGAACAGAATCACCCACAGCAGGGCCAGACCGGTACAGATCAGGTAAATGGGATCGGTCATCCAGCCGGGAGTGACGTCGAGCAACAAGTCGCGAATGGTACCTCCGCCAATGGCGGTCACAAAGCCTACAACGTATGCCCCGAACCAGTCGAACCGCTTGGCCGAAGCCAGACGGATGCCGCTGATGGCAAAGGCAAACGTACCTATAAAATCGAGAATCTGAACAAATGTTGGCATATCACATCAATTTTATCAGCAAAGTAACAAATAAATTCCCTAAGAAACCGTATTTTTGTCTCATCATTTTTTCATCTTGACTCAAATAATGAAAATAACAATCGTATCGGGCGCACGTCCCAACTTCATGAAGATAGCGCCCATCTGCCGTGCCATCGACGCGGCAAGGGAAAGCGGAAAGGACATTACCTACCGCATAGTATATACAGGCCCCGAAGCCGACAACAGCCTGGAAGCCTCGCTCTTCTCCGACCTGAACATGAGGAAGCCCGACACCTGCCTGGGCGTAAGCGCGCAAGGACAGTCGGAAACGGCAGCCGCCATCATGCTGGCCTTCGAAAAAGAACTCGATGCCCACCCCGCACAGGTGATACTCGTGGTCGACGACCTGACAGCCACCATGAGCTGCGCCATCGTGGCCAAAAAGCGCGGACTGAAGGTGGCACACGTCATCGCCGGCACCCGCTCGTTCGACATGAACATGCCGCGCGAGGTGAACCGCACCATCGTCGACGCCATCTCCGACTACCTGTTCACCGCCGGCATGGTGGCCAACCGCAACCTGAACCAGGAAGGCATGATCCCCGAATACATCCACTACGTGGGCAACATCCTCATCGACAACATACGCTACAACCGCCACCGGCTGATACAGCCCCGCTGGTTCGACTCGCTGGGACTGAAGAAAGGCAACTACCTGCTGCTGACGCTCAACCGCCACGACCTGCTCGACAAAAAAGCCGTCGTACAGTCGCTGCTGCAGACCGTCATCGAAAAAGCCGACGGCATGCCCATCGTGGCTCCGCTGCACCCCTACGTGGAGAAGGCCGTCAAGGCACTCGACCTGCCCGCCGCCAACCTGCACATCCTGCCGCCCCAAAGCTACCTGCACTTCGGCTTCCTCATCAACCAGGCCAAAGGCATCGTCACCGACTCGGGCAACATCGCCGAAGAAGCCACCTTCCTCGACGTGCCCTGCATCACGCTGAACACCTACGCCGAACACCCCGAAACATGGCGCATCGGCACCAACGAGCTGGTGGGCGAAAACTCGTTTGCACTGGCTGCCGCCCTCGACAAGCTGCTGCACGGCGACTGGAAGCACACCACCCTGCCCGACCGCTGGGACGGACGCACCGCCGAACGCATCGTGCAGACACTGATCAATGGCGAAAAACTCTGAGGAAAGTTTCCAACGTTGTCCGAAGGATGTCAAAGCGAGAAGTGACTGACATCTTATTCTTTTTAGGCACGGATTACACGGAAAAAACGCAGAAAAGGAAGAATAACAATCTGCGAACTTCTGTGTAATCCGTGCCTAAAAAAAAGCGGTTCCTTAACTGACATACCTGCACCCTAAAGCACCGGAAACAAACCATAAAAATGTATAGGAAAATGAAATTCAGGTAGTTAGCTTCGTTACAGCGTGTAACGCACCATTTTAGGCCGACAAATTTAAATACTTACTTCGATTCTGGCAAATCTTCGCCGAGTTTTTTCTTTTTAAAAAAAATATTTTTGATTTTAAGAAATTTTTCATGTAAAATCGTTGCACGATTACACATCCACCCTTATATTTGCCATGTTTTGTCAGGATAACAAAACAACTATGAGAACAGTTTCGGATCTTGTATGGAGTCCCCAGGACCGAAACACCACGAACCCGGGATCTCCGCTTCTAACCCTGAATGCAAGCTAATTCTACAACCATAGGAGCTTGCTATTCGCTGGCCCGGCGACAGCCATCAGATGCCACCAACCCGAAAGACGTACAGGGGGTTCAGCCCCCGGGAAGGTTCCTTCCACCAAGTGGGAACGGCCACCCGTATGTCCTAAAATTTCTCGATTGTTTAATTTTTTTAAAGAAAGGAGACACCTATGAAAGGCCACTTCTATTTCACTCACCCCATCGAAGCGTCGCTCGACCCTCGCATGGAGGCCATGGAGGAAAAGCTGCACGGCAAAGGTTTTGGAGTCTACTGGTACATCCGCGAAAAGATGTCCTACTTCTCCAACAACCGATGCCGATTGAAAGACCTCAAACCGTTTGCCACCCGCTACTACACCAAACAGATGATCGAATGGGTAGTGCTGGAAAGCGGACTGTTCGGTTGCGACGAAGCAGGCAACATCGTCCCGCTGAAACTGCAATGCGAACAAGAGTTGGAAACCGACCCCGCAGACGCATGGCAACCGGTACTCTGCCCGACCGAAAACCGCGAAACAACCCCGAAAACGACCGGAAAAAACAGCCGGAAAACTATGAAAAACACCCGAAATGCGTCCGTTTCGGGCAAAAAAACAGCGGAAAACAACGAAAATCGGACGAAAATCAGCGAAAAAACAGCGGAAATCGATGAAAAATCGTCGGAAAACAGCAAAAAAACAGCGAAAAACGGCCCGAAAACAGCCCAAAACAGCACGAAAAAGGCACCAAAACCGACGGAAATCGCTGCGCAACCATCTGAAAATGAAGCAACTGACAACAACATCCACACCAAAAGCAACACAAACACGTCCACTATATATAAAGAAAAAAAGAAAGAAAAAGAGAAAGATGTTGTTGTAGTAGCTACGCCGCCGACGACGACGCCGCCCCCCGCCAGCCCGACAGCCATACGACCGTGGCAGCAATACGTGGCCGAGTTGAACTCCGACAGCGAGTGGGGACAGATCGTCTGCATGAAGAGCGGCTACGGAGCCCTGCT
>NZ_FR883038.1:0-6886 GCF_000435115.1 Bacteroides sp. CAG:633
TTGGGCACCCCTCCTTCCAGAAGGAGGGGAATCAGATACTATAACTAAGCTTCGACACACACTCAAGTATTGCTCGCGAGCCGTGCAAGTGTTGCTCGTGAGCCGTACAAGTGTCTCTCAGGAGCGATGCAAGTGTTGCTCGCAAACCGTGCAAGTATGAATAAAAAAAACACTATATTCGTGTAGTTTTTCCGGCAACACCTGCGTCTAACGGACAAAAACAAATCAGAATTCGATATGGAAACATTGGACACCACATTTGCGCAAATGATCAAGGAACACAAAAGCACCATCTACACGGTGTGCTTTATGTTCTCGAACGATTCCGATGAAGTCAGCGACCTGTTTCAGGAAGTACTCATCAACCTCTGGAAAGGGTATCCCTCCTTCCGGAACCAAAGCAGCATCGACACCTGGATATGGAGAGTGAGCTTCAACACCTGCATCTCCTACGAACGGAAAAAGCAGAAGCGGGCCACCCTCCCACTAACGATGGACATCAACCTGTTTAAGGACAACGACGAAGACTCCCGGCAAATCCGCCAGCTCTACGACCGCATCCACAAGCTAAAGCCCTTCGACCGCGCCATTGTCCTGCTGTGGCTGGAGAACATGAGCTACGAAGAGATAGGAGCCATTGTAGGTATCTCGACCAAAAACGTGTCCGTGCGCCTGTATCGCATCAAAGAGGAGTTGAAAAAAATGTCGAACCGCTAAAAACGCATCAGTATGGAAAAGCATCAAGATAACTTCGAACTGGAAGAAATGAAACAGCAAATCAGACTGTTGAAAGAGAAACTGGCGAAAGAAACCATCGTCAACGAAAAGATGATCATGCAATCGATCCGGGAAAAACTTGGTTACATCAAACGGAAAATCCGCTCCATGTACATATTGGTCCCCTTTGCACTGATTTATTGCAACCTGTTCTTCATCTCGACGGGCTATTCGTGGCTGTTCTGCGTCGTGACCTCCCTCTTTCTGATCGTTGCCTGCATTTATCAGGTATACAGCCACAAAGGAATAAACCCCAAAGAAATATCGACCGGCAACCTGATAAACATCAGCCAGGCCCTGATACGCATGAACCGCCTGGGGCTGAAATGGCTGTACTTCGGCCTGCCCTTCGCCGCGCTGTGGATAGTCTGGTTCCTCGTTGAAAGCTATCCCAAGGAAGGAGGAGAAACCATCTGCATCGGAGGAGGCGTCGGATTCGTGGTCGGAGCCATCATGGGCCTGATACACCTCAACAAAGTGCGCCGCAAGGCCAAAGATGCCATCCGCGAGATTGAAGCCTATACGCGGACGGAGGAGTAAAAAGAAGAACAGTGGCAACAGACAGGACACAAAACCGGGCGAAAGATGTAAAAGAACCTGTAACGATATTAAAGCATGTTATAAAAAACGGCTTTTTGCTTACAGAATTTGCAGATTTCGCCAAAGTCCGTACCTTTGCAACGTGTTTTTCATAGTATTAGATTTAAGGTTAACAAGAAGGTTGGAGTACAGCGGTACTCCTTTTTTTTTGCCTATACCCTGACACACACATAAACAGAACCCAATAATATGAAACAACTGCTGTACACACTCATCCTGCTGTGCATCGGCACGTACACCGCCGTCGCACAGGTCATCAGTCCCGACTGCCCGCCGGACGAGATAGAACCCGGCTCGTGGTACTGCTTCCGCAACACCGTCAACCTGAAGCGGCAACCCCGCAACGTCAGCCTGCACATAGCTGCCGACAGCAAATACTGGCTGTGGGTGAACGGCGAACTGCAAGTGCGCGAAGGCGGCCTGAAACGCGGCCCCAACCCCAACGACACCTATTGCGACACCATCGGCTCGCTGCCCGCCCTGAAGAAAGGCCAGAACACCATCGCCCTGCTGGTGTGGTACTTCGGAAAAGACGGCTTCAGCCACCGCAACTCGCCCACTCCCGGCATGACCTTCGCCCTGAACGTCGACGGAAAAGACATCCGCTTCCGCAAGCCGTGGAAGAGCATCGCCCATCCCGCCTTCTACCAGCCCGAAGGCGAACAGCCCAACTACCGCCTGCCCGAGTCGAACATCGGCTTCGACGCCGGAAAGGACATCGACTTCACCCGTCCCGACTTCGACGACAGCCAGTGGCCCGACGCACGCCTCACCGACCTGGCAGCAGCCGGATGGAACAAGCTACAACCACGCCCCATCCCCCAATGGAAAGACTACGGTCTGAAACCTTACGAACGCACAGAAAGGATAAACGACACCATCCTCTACGCCTACCTGCCCTACAACGCGCAAATCACCCCCTACATACGGCTGCGCGCCGACAAAGGCCGGAAAGTACGCATCCGCACCGACAACTACACCGGCGGATCGGCCAACAACGTCTTTGCCGAATACACCACCCGACAGGGCGAACAAGACTTTGAATGCCTTGGCTGGATGAACGGCCACTACGTAGTCTATCAGGTGCCAAAGGATGCCGAAGTCCTCAACCTGATGTACCGCGAAACGGGCTACGACACCTACTTTGCCGGAAGTTTCCATTGCGACGACCCAGCCCTGAACCGCCTGTGGGAGAAGTCGCAGCGAACCCTGTACATCACCATGCGCGACACCTACATGGACTGCCCCGACCGCGAACGTGCCCAGTGGTGGGGCGACGTAGTGAACGAACTGGGCGAAGCCTTCTACGCCCTCGACGAGAAAGCCCATCTGCTGACCCGCAAAGGCATCCGCGAACTGATGGACTGGCAACGTGCCGACAGCACCATCTTCGCCCCCGTACCTACCGGAAACTACGACTCGGAACTGCCCATGCAGATGCTGGCCAGCGTAGGCTACTACGGCTTCTGGACGTACTACATGGGTACGGCCGACAGCGCCACCATCGGCTACGTATATCCCAACGTAAAGAAATACATCCACGTATGGAAGACCGACGCCCAAGGACTGGCCATTCCCCGCAAAGGAGGATGGACCTGGGGCGACTGGGGCGAGAACAAAGACATGGAACTGCTGTTCAGCCAATGGTACATCATCGCCCTGCAAGGCTACGAACGCATGGCACGCCTGACCGGCGACACCACCGAAGCCAACTGGGCACAGGCTATGGCCGACCGTACACGCACCGCCTTCCACCAAAAATACTGGAACGGAAGCTACTACGTGTCACCCTCGCACCAGGGTCTGCCCGACGACCGCCCGCAAGCCCTTGCCGTGGTTTCGGGTACACTGCCCGACACGCTCTATCCGGCACTGCGCCCCTTCTTCGGCCAACAATATCATGCCAGCCCGTATATGGAGAAATACGTCCTGCAAGCCCTCTGCCTGATGGGCTACCACCAGGATGCCCTCAACCGGATGAAACTGCGCTACCGCGCCATGACAGACAGCCCGCTGACTACCTTGTGGGAAGGATGGGGAATCGGCTCGGAAGGTTTCGGTGGCGGCACTTACAACCATGCCTGGAGCGGCGGCCCGCTGACCGTCATGAGCCAGTATATAGCCGGAATTGAGCCGACGGCTCCCGCTTTCCGCCGTTTCCGCGTCAGTCCGCATCCTGCACACCTGAACCAGATACGGGCCGTTGTACCCCTGAGCGGGAAAAGAGAAATACGACTGTCGCTCGACAAGGACAGCCACCGGTGCGACATTGTGCTGGAAGTCCCCCAAGGCACGGAGGCGTGCTTCTGCCTGCCCGACGGATATACAGGCATGAGCGTAAACGGAACCGTCTGCCAGTCGGCCGAAAAGGTACTTACGCCCGGCGTATGGAACATCCGGCTGACGCAAGCCGGCGACTATGCCAGCAAGTGATAGACTCCGCCTACCAGTGCTTTGACCATGCCCTTCATTTCGAGTTCGAACAAAAGGGCACTCATGCGGTTCACCGGGATGTTGGCTTCGACCACCAGAGTGTTGATGTGCAGGTCGTTGCGACTCAGAATCTTGACGACACGTGCTTCTTCCTCGGTCAGTTCGGGAAAAAGGCTGCGCTGTACGCCCGACGCCATCCGGCTGCTGCGGTCGGTGCTCCGTCCCCAGTTCATGGCTTTCACAAAGTCGGCAGCATCGTTGATCAGGGCTGCCTTGTTGTCGCGGATCAGCCGGTTGCAACCGCGCGAATACTCGTCCGTGGCACGTCCGGGCAAGGCAAAACAGTCGCGATGGTAGCCCTCGGCCAGTTCGGCCGTAATCAGCGAACCGCCTTTGGCTGCCGACTCTACCACAATGACGGCATCGCTCATGCCCGCCACAATGCGATTGCGGCTGACAAAGTTGTGACGGTCGGGGTTGGTATCGGTCAGGAATTCGGTCAGTAGCCCGCCTTCGGCCAGCATATCGACCGCCGTCTTGCGATGAACAGCCGGATAAATGCGGTCCAGCCCATGAGCCAGTACGGCTACGGTGGAAAGGCCGTTTGCCAGCGCACCGCGATGGGCATGTATGTCGATGCCATAAGCCAGTCCGCTGACAATCAGTACATCGGAACAAAGTTCGGAAAGATCGTGCAGGAACTCGGTGCAGAACTGCTTGCCGTACTCGGTGGCGTGGCGTGTACCCACCATGCTGACCACTCGCAAACGGTTCAGGTCGGCATTGCCCTTGAAGAACAGCACTGCCGGCGCATCCTCACACTCGCGCAGACGCGACGGATAGCGTTCGTCGCCCAGCGTCAGGCAACTGATGCGGTTCTTTTCGGCCCACTCCATCTCTGCTTCTGCCCGGCTGAAGGCTTCGGGACAGTCGAGCGCCGCCACAGCAGAGGCGTGAATGATGCCCGGAAAGCGTTTAGGCAGTTCTTTACGGAGTCGGAATACTTCGGCTGCGCTGCCTGCGGTATCAATCAGGCGTTTGGCACCAATATGTCCGATGCCCGGACAGAGGGTCAGGGCGATGCTACAGATTCGTTCGTCGGTATTCATAGTAATAAATATTAGATACGAGTTGACAAGTTGACGAGTTGACGAGAGGACGAGTTGACAAGAGGGGATGAGTTAATGAGTTGACAAGCTCACGAGTAATCGAGTTAACAAGTTGGAAAGAACATAAGTACGCTGTTTGCCTTTCCTTGTGGCCTCGTTAACTCGTCCCCTTGTTAACTCTTCCTCCCCTTGTCAACTCGTCAACTTGTCAACTCGTCCCCTTGTCCCTAAATATAAGACGCAAATATGCGGTCGAACAGTTCGCTGTCGCTCAACCGTCCGTTTACCACGCAGACAGTCTCTACCACTCCTTTCAGCGACACTTTACCGTCGCTCTTGCGGAAGATGTCCTGATAGAAGACGTACTTGATGCCTTCTTTCTTCATGTAGAGCTTCGACACGAACTCGTCGCCGCTGCGCAGCGGAGTCTTGAAAGCCATGCTGATACGTGCCACCACAGGGTCGATTCCCTGCTCGTGAAGGGCAGCAAAGCTGACGCCTACGGAGGTAAGAAACTCGTGGCGCGTATGTTCCAGATAGTGCTGGTAGTTGGCATTGTTCACAATGCCCTGCAGGTCGCACTCGTAGTCGCGCACCTTCATTTCCAGCTCGTAGATGTATTTTTCTGCCATAAAATAATGATTAATGGTAAATGATTAATGGTCAATATCAATCTGCACAACAATTTATCACTTACCATTAATCATTTACCGTTGTTATTATCCTCGTTGCTTCTCCACATCCAGTCCCTTGAAACGTTTCAATTCCTCGATGGTCACTAACTTGTAGAGCTTGTCACTGGGACGTATCTTGACGGACTTCATGGAGAAATGCTCGCCCTTATGGACAGTCTGCACGGGTTTCAGGTCAACGCGTGCTTCCTCCAATGTGACGTACTCGGCTCCGGTGGTAGGTCCGGTGATAAGCAGTTTGTCGCCCACACTGATTTCGGCAGCCTCGACCAGGAACTCGGCTACGCCGATGTTCGAGAAGTAGCGGATGCCTTTGCCCACGTATATCTTGCGCTCCGTAGCTGCCGAACCGTAGTTCTTCGTCCATTCGCCCAGACGCTGGCCCAAGTAGTAGCCATCCCAGAAGCCGCGGTTGAAGACAGTTGCCAGGCGACGGTTCCATTCTTCAATCTTTTCGTCGGTAAATGTATTGTCCAGATAGGCACGGATGGCTTCCTTATAGCACTCAACTACGGTACGCACGTACTCGGGGCCACGGGCACGGCCTTCTATCTTGAACACCCGCACACCGGCATCCATCATCTTGTTCATAAAGTGAATGGTCTTCAGGTCCTTGGGCGACATGATGTACTGGTTGTCAATCTCCAGTTCGGCGTCGGTCTCCTTGTCGCGCACGATGTAGGAGCGGCGGCACACCTGCATGCAGGCACCGCGGTTGGCAGAGTTGTTCATCTGGTGAAGCGAGAGGTAACACTTGCCGCTGACGGCCATACACAGAGCACCGTGACAGAACATCTCAATGCGGATGCGCTGACCCGACGGGCCACAGATATTCTCCTCGCAGATATGACGGTAGATTTCGGCCACCTGATCCAGATTGAGCTCGCGTGCCAGCACCACTACATCGGCAAACTGGGCATAGAAGCGCAAAGCCTCGACGTTGCTGATATTGAGCTGCGTACTGAGGTGTACCTCCTGCCCTATCTCGCGGGCGTAGGTCATCACGGCTACGTCGGCAGCAATAATGGCCGATATACCGGCATCCTTAGCGGCACGCACAATGGTGCGCATCAGGGGGATGTCCTGGTCGTAAATGATGGTGTTGACGGTGAGGTAGCTCTTCATACCGTGCTCGTCGCACGTGCGGGCTATCTCGCGCAGGTCGTCGATGGTGAACGTGTTGGCCGAACGGGCACGCATGTTCAGGTTCTCGATGCCGAAGTAGATGGAGTCTGCTCCGGCCTGTATGGCGGCGGCCAGCGACTCGCGCGAGCC
>NZ_FR883038.1:6910-18900 GCF_000435115.1 Bacteroides sp. CAG:633
CGAGCCGACAGGGGCCATTATTTCAAAGTCTTTCAGTTCCATTGTTATTATTTGATGTATTCCAGTAAATCACGTATTTCGCTCTCGGAAATGCTTTCTTTATCAGCCTTATCGTAAATGTAAAATAGAATCAAGGTTCCTTCGTCTATCTTTACAATGGCTTCTGTATAAGTTATAACACGTGCGCCATGGCTTTTCCCTTTGCCTTTTGCCGAGATTGCCATGCGTACTTTACGCACACCCTTACCTAAATCTGTTCCTGCAAAAGGATTTTGTCTCAATTCTTCGAGCAAGGTCAGATAGTCAGCAACTATCGATTTATATCTTTTCTGCAACTTCTTCAGTGCGCGGTCAAAAGGAGGAATCGTCTTAATCTCTATCATGCTTCCTCTTCCATTAGCAGTTCTTTAACCAACTCTTCGGCAGGACGCGCCTGAATCTTGCCGGCCTTGTAATCATTCAACTCCAAGATGGCTTCCTTCAGCTCGTGGAGAACAAGTTCTTTATTACCGGCCTTTTCGTCCTTTGTTGTATCTGCGACTTTGGCCAGACGTTTCTTTATCTCCTTACAGGCATTGCTCATTTCCTGCAAGAAGGTCTTATCGTCACTGTTGATAATTTCACGCATTAACATCAGTTTCTGCGCCTCCAATCCCATTGTTGCCATATCCAGTCTCCCATTAATATGATAATCACACACAAAGATAACTCTTTTTTGCAGCGAAGCACTCTTTTTTCCGTACTTTTGCACCCAAAACGCAACAGAATATGAAGATAGCCAACATAGACTTGGGCGAACGCCCTGTACTCCTCGCCCCGATGGAGGACGTTACCGACCCCGCTTTCCGACTGATGTGCAAACGCTTCGGTGCAGACATGGTGTACACCGAATTCGTATCGGCTGACGCGCTGATACGCTCCGTCAGCAAAACGGAACAGAAACTGAACATCAGCGACGAAGAACGCCCCGTAGCCATACAGATATATGGACGCGACACGGCAACGATGGTCGAAGCCGCCAAAATAGTAGAGCAGGCGCGCCCCGACATCTTGGACCTGAACTTCGGCTGTCCCGTGAAGCGGGTGGCTGGTAAGGGAGCAGGAGCGGGCATGCTTCAGAACATTCCGTTGATGCTCGAAATCACCCGTTCGGTAGTCGATGCGGTGAAGATTCCCGTCACCGTAAAAACCCGTTTGGGCTGGGATGCCGACCACAAGATCATCGTCAGCCTGGCCGAACAGTTGCAGGACTGCGGCATCAGTGCTCTGACCATTCACGGCCGTACCCGCGCACAGATGTACACCGGCGAAGCCGACTGGACGCTCATTGGTGAAGTAAAGAAGAACCCGCGGATGCACATCCCCATCATCGGCAACGGCGATGTCACTACTCCGCAGCGTGCCCGCGAATGCTTCGAACTGTATGGTGTGGATGCTATCATGATAGGCCGCGCCAGTTTCGGACGTCCGTGGATATTCAAAGAAGTAAAACACTATCTGGAGACGGGCGAAGAATTGCCTGCCCTGACACCCCAATGGTGCATGGACATACTGCGACAAGAGGTAGAAGACAGCGTCAACCTGCTGGACGAACGACGCGGCATCCTGCACGTACGCCGGCATCTGGCAGCCAGCCCGGTATTCAAAGGCTTGCCCAACTTCCGCGACACACGCATCGCCATGCTGCGGGCCGAGACGAAAGACGAACTGTACCGCATCTTCGACGACATCAGACAGCGGATCTTTCCCGGCTGAAAGCTGCGGTCGTAGCTCTGACAAAGATTACGACCGGACTATAGAAGAGGAGTCCGCTCGGAGAAGCCCACGCATTTTGTCCGAAAAGCCCTCGTGTTTTGTCTCAAAAGGCCACGTGTTTCACTTGAAAAGCCCACGCGTTTTGAGAAGAAAGTCCGGGCGTTTTGAATGAAAACCCACGGGGTTTTGAAATGAAAGATTCCGAAGGAGTTTCTTAGCACATTGGCATCAGCGGAACATTGGCTGCTCGAACCAGCGTTTATACATCCATGTCGTCAAAACGTAAAGTCCGAAAGCCGAAATAAAGCCCGCTATGGCATCGATCAGGTAGTGAGCCTGAATGTATACCGTCGCACAGCACAGAAGCACGTAGAAAGGCATCAGACACGCGAAAAGCCAACGGCTGCCACGCCACGCCATAATCATCAGAATGGTAGAAATGCCTACATGCGACGACGGGAAAGCGGCGGTAGGACGTTCGCCAACCCGTTGCGAGCTCTCTACGAGGTTATAGAAAAAGCCATGTTCGTAGCCCGGACCGGGCAACAACTCCTGATTATGATTGAAATAGTCGCCAATAGCCGGAAAAACTCCCTGAAGGGCATTGTCCATACCGATAGCCGGAAAATAGAACTGCGGCCCTGCTACAGGCACAAAAATGTAGAAGAAATAGTAAAGGAAAAAGGAGGAAATGATGACGAATGATACTTTTTCCAACAGGTCGAAGCGATGAATGAAGTACCACAACACGATGACCAGCATCATGGGATAATAGAAAAAATAACCCATATTGAGCGGCTCGCTCACCCACATGTAAGGCAGCCGCTCGGCAAACCAGATGGCTGGTTGTCCGCCAAACAGCCATTGTTCGGCCGAAGCAAAGATGTGATCGAGATTGGGGAAAAGACGGTTGAACTCGTAAGTATCCGGATACCAGTAAGACAACAGCGCCATCTGTATCGTTACACGTATGAATGCAGAGAACTTACAAGGTGCCAGCCGGTAAAGATACATCAGCAGGAATGTCATACCTGCTATCAGCGCACGGTCGCCCAGCATGCGTAGCGGGTGATCCAACTGCTGATACAGAAAGAGTATCAGTATCGACGTCAGCAGGTTGTAGATAAGCGATACTTTCTCTATCGCAAACAGTCCCTTACGGGTATCTACCATCTTGAATATATCTAAAGCCATCCTTCCTTCTTATACCAGGCAATGGTCTCCCTCACACCACGGTCCAGGTCGTAAGCGGGCCGATAGCCCAGCTCGCGAACGGCGGGAGTTATGTCGCACTGCCAGTTGCGTTGTTTCATTATATTATACTTGTCACGGTTGAGCGTGCTCGCTGTGTGCCGAAGCCGTGCCCAACGCTCTGCGAGCAAAGATACAACTTTCAACAGAAATAACGGACATCGGATGCGAATAATCAGCGGATTACCCAGTTCGCGACATATCAGGTCGGAAAAGGTACGGCTGGCATACACCTGCCCGTCGGACAGGAAATAGGCACGTCGTGTCACCTGACGCTCGATGCCCAGAAAGACAGCCTGCACGACATCCTTCACATAGACAAAAGTCAAATCCTGCCGACGATACCCCACCGAGAAGTCGGTATGCCGCTTGATAGACTCAGCCATCAGGAAATAATCACGCTCGCGAGGTCCGTAAACCCCTGTAGGACGATAGAACACATAAGGAAAGTCTTCCAGTCCCATCAGATACTGTTCAGCCTTCAGCTTGCTGCGTCCGTATGCGGTATTGGGTTGGGGAGTATCTGTCTCGCGGATAGGCTCGTACGTATCTTCGTGGATGGGGCCGAAGACACTTAGCGTACTGATGAAAACAAACTGCTGCGGCACCATATCAAGACGAAGCAGCGTATCGGCAAACGCACGAGTCTGTTCGTAGTTCACACGGTCGAAATCGGCCTGATCGATACATTTGGTAGCTCCGGCACAATGAATGATGTAGTCGAACGATCCATGAACTTCACGATGAGCCTTAAGCTGACTGGACAGGCGGTCGGCATGTGCAAAGTCCAGTTCCAGAAAGTGCAGTTCAGGCTGTTGCAGGTATTTCCGGCTGCTCGATGCCCGGACTCCGGCCCAGGTGTCGAATCCCCGGTGTAACGCTTCTTCTACCAGGAAACTACCAATAAAGCCACTGGCACCCGTAATCAAAATCGATTTTTTCATTCTTTCCATAATCATTTTACTGGTTCTACATGAATATTGATGTATGTACGGTTGCCAAACTCACTCTTCAGACGGTTTTCGATAGCCGTAGCAGTATGATGCGCTTCTTCCAACGAGATTTTTCCGTCCATACGGATATGTACCTCGATGGCATAACTGTTGCCTATCCGGCGTGTACGCAAGTGATGCGGAGCGGAAACTCCCGGAAAAGAAAGAATTTCCTGCTTGATTTTGTCCTCTACCTCGGCAGGCAACGACTTTTCCAGCAGTTCTTCGATACAAGGTACCAGTAACTGAATGGCTACCTTCATGATGAAGAAGCTGACTACCACAGCTGCCAACGGGTCAAGGATCAGCCAACGATCACCCAGCAAAATAGCACCACCGATGCCAACAGCCGTACCGATGGACGAAAGTGCATCACTGCGATGGTGCCAGGCATTGGCTACCACAGCCTGCGAATTCAGCTTGCGTCCTTTGAAAGCCGTATACTGATAGAGTAATTCCTTAAAAAGGATAGATACCAATGCCGCCCACAAAGCCAGCATACCCGGTTCCTGAAGCTCACCTCCCTGCCAGAAACTCCAAATGGAAGTAGCTCCATTCCACAAAATACCAAAACCGACAAACAGCAATATCAAGCCAATAATGGCTGTAGCCAGCGTCTCGTACTTGCCATGACCGTAGTCATGTCCCTCGTCTTCAGGCTTCGACGAAATGCGTACAAAGACGATCACAATGATGTCCGTTACAAAGTCGGACAACGAATGAACGGCATCGGCCAGCATGGCCGCACTATGCCCGCACACACCTGCCACAAACTTAAAAACAAGCAACAGCAGATTGACCACACTTCCTATCAGCGTCACCCGATAGATGCCCGACTCGCGAACAGACTCTTCGGTGCTTTTTTCTTTCTGACTCAATAATTGCGAACTCATAACGAAATCCATTAAAAGGCGGAGCAAAGATACGACAATTCCGCAACCAGCGACTTTCTGCATCCTCAAAATCTGCACATCGGCAAGAATTTAGACCCTTTCTGAACTACCGAATGCAATTGTTTGTTATCTTTGTTTCACGAAGATAGGAGGCGGTTCGGCATAGCCAAATCTGAAAAACTTTGTTTTTCGTTTGTCTCTGCTCTTACCTTTCGCTATCTTTGTACTATACAGTGAAAGGGCTATTCCCCACCTAAATAAACAATTGAATTATGGGAAAGAAAAAAGAAAAAAAAGAGAAGAAAGCCGGCAAACGGATGAGTAAAAAAGAACTTGTCAAAGTATTGCTTGACCTCTTCCATCAGAAACAAGGCGAAGTATTACCGCTCAAATACATTTTCGACCAGCTCCATCTGACTACACACCCGCTGAAAATGCTGTGCATAGACATCTTGCACGAATTGCAGGAAGACGACTATATCAACGAAACGGATAAAAACAAATTCAAACTCAATACCCACGGCGTAGAAATGACCGGTACTTTCCAGCGCAAAAGCAACGGAAAGAACTCCTTCATCCCCGACGACGGAGGAGATCCCATCTTTATTGCCGAACGCAATTCGGCTCACGCCATGGCAGGCGACAAGGTGAAGATCGCTTTCTATGCCAAACGTCGCGGACGTGAAGCCGAGGGCGAGGTAATCGAAATCCTTGAACGGGCTAACGACACCTTTGTAGGCACACTTGAAGTGTCCAAATCGTATGCCTTCCTCGTCACCGAAAACCGTACCCTGGCCAACGACATCTTCATACCGAAAGACAAGCTGAAAGGCGGGAAAAGCGGCGACAAAGCCATCGTGAAAGTCATCGAATGGCCCGATAAGGCAAAGAACCCCATCGGACAAGTCATCGACATACTGGGACGTGCCGGCGATAACAATACCGAAATGCACGCCATTCTGGCCGAATACGGCTTACCCTACACCTATCCGACGGCTGTAGAAAAAGCTGCCGACCGCATCCCCGACGAAATACCAGCCGAGGAGATAGCCCGCCGCGAAGACTTCCGGCAGGTAACAACCTTTACCATCGACCCCAAAGATGCCAAAGACTTCGACGATGCTCTGTCCATCCGCAAACTGGAGAACGGCCTGTGGGAAGTCGGCGTACACATTGCCGACGTGACCCACTACGTCAAGGAAGGTAGCATCATCGACAAGGAAGCCGAGAAACGTGCTACTTCTGTCTACCTGGTGGACCGCACCATACCGATGCTGCCCGAGCGCCTGTGCAACTACATCTGTTCCTTGCGCCCCGATGAAGAAAAGCTGGCCTACTCCGTCATCTTCCAGATGAACGACAAAGCCGAAGTCATCAACTCGCGCATCGTACATACCGTCATCAAAAGTAACCGCCGCTTCACCTACGAAGAAGCTCAGCAGACCATCGAGACAGGCGAAGGCGACTACAAGGAAGAAATCCTGCAATTGGACCGCCTGGCCAAGCTGTTGCGCGAAAAACGATTCGCCGCCGGCGCCGTCAACTTCGACCGCTACGAAGTGAAGTTCGAAATCGACGAGAAAGGTAAGCCGATCAGTGTGTACTTCAAAGTTTCAAAAGACGCCAACAAGCTGGTCGAGGAATTCATGCTGCTGGCCAACCGGACAGTGGCTGAACGCATCGGACGTGTACCAAAAGGAAAGAAAGCCAAAGTATTCCCCTACCGTATTCACGACCTGCCCGATCCCGAAAAGCTAGACAATCTGGCGCAATTTATCGCCCGATTCGGCTACAAACTGCGTACTTCAGGCACCAAAGTCGACGTATCAAAATCTATTAATCACTTGCTGGACGACATTCAGGGAAAGAAAGAAGAAAACCTGATAGAAACCGTCTCAATACGGGCCATGCAGAAAGCCCGTTACTCGGTGCACAACATCGGCCACTACGGACTGGCATTCGACTATTACACGCACTTCACCTCGCCCATCCGACGCTATCCCGACATGATGGTTCACCGCCTGCTTACCAAATATATAGACGAAAACGGACGTACCGTCAGCGAGAAGAAATACGAAGCTCTGTGCGAACACTCCAGTGCCATGGAACAACTGGCAGCCAATGCCGAACGGTCGAGCATCAAATACAAGCAAGTAGAATTTATGACCGAACGGTTGGGTCAGGTGTACGACGGCGTTATATCGGGCGTCACCGAATGGGGACTTTATGTAGAACTGAACGAGAACAAATGTGAAGGAATGATTCCTATCCGCGACCTGGACGACGACTATTACGAGTTCGACGAAAAGAACTACTGCCTGCGTGGACGCCGTAAGAACCGTACTTATAGTTTGGGCGACCCCATCACCATACGCGTAGCACGCGCCAATCTGGAAAAGAAACAACTGGATTTTGCTTTGGAAGAATAAGAGCAGAAACAACAAAGCCTGCTATCTTCCTACCTTAGCAAACCTTATACATAACAAAAGCAGCCGTTTCCGCTGATGAAACCAATGGTTTCTTTTCGGGAAACGGCTGCTTTATTTTCAGCCTTAACAGGCAAAGACCTTATTTTTACTTATTATTAGTCACAATCAGACCACGGGGACCGCAGTTAGATACAGAGAAAGGCAGATCCATCGGAGCGTCGGAAACAGCCTTTGTGCTCAGGTAAGCACGTGTCTGCTTCGGACCCGGTATCATCGGGCTGTAGTCGAGCACGTGACGAACACGCAGACGCTGATCGGCTGTGAACTCGTCCAGATAGCTGTAAGCGTAGTCCATGATGTTGTGTGAAACAAACTTCGCGCCTTTGCAAGTAGAACGCTCAAACAAGCATTCCCAGTCGAATGAGTCAGCATAATCCTGACCTTGCTCCTCCATCAGCTGATAGATCTGCTGAACAAACATCGTATATTCCTGATAATCGTAGCTTTCTGTGTCTTCACAGTAGTCAGTATCCAGACATCCGACATTTGCTTCAGAGAAGGCATGACGCAATCCGAAATAGTGTCCCAGTTCGTGAGCCAACGTAATGCTACCGTCTACCTGCTTGGTTATGATTTCTTTATAGTTCTCCGGAGCATAAGGAGTCAGGTAATCGTCTGCATTGCCCAGGAAAGCATTGTTGATAGATACACCACGTACATAGTTCAGATTAGCCAGTGTGATGTTCATGTCAGGCAATACGTCTGTACCGTCCATCGGGTGAGTCTGCGTAGTATACGGGAAGGTAGAGATACCCAGTGTAGTAGAACCGACAAAACGATATACCAGGATATTTACATAATCATTGGGTTCCCACAAGAAGTGTACATACTTGCGGGTATTGTCGTTCATTACGTCTGTTTCATCAAGTTCGGCAGTCAACCATTTTACACGGTCGATACCCGGCTCTTCCATCAGGTTGCCTTGAGGATCAAGCTCAGCCGGTACAAACTCCATATTCAGATCTACAGTGTTTTCACCACCGGCGTTGCGATACATCTTGTTTACATTCTCAATCAGCGAATATATCTCCTCAGCAGGAATGTTCTGTGTCGGATCGTTTTCATCGGCATAGATGACATGGAATACAATAGGAATTCTGTATTTCAATTCCTGTCCCTCGGTCAGACCTTGCTGGCTGATGGTAACTGTATAGCTGGTACCTTGTGCAGTGATTGTCACTTTACCGGTACGGGCTTCGCCCAAGTTGGCCTCTACTTCAACGGCCAGCGTGTAGTTTGCCACGCCTTCCTGCTTCGATACTTTGCACCAGTCGTTATCGCTGGTAGCTGTCCACTCATAGTTACTAGTGATGTCTATTTTGCAGATACCTCCTTCATGAGATATTTCGTTGAACTCTGTCTGCGACAACACCATTACAGGATCGTCATCATCATTACATCCAGCCACAAGAAGGCAGAAGAATGACAACAGGTATATCAGTTTATGTTTCATGTTTCTTTTTATAATGATAATTGAATGATATGTTTATTTCTTCACAGGGTTAGCCAACGGCAGGTAGAAATCACTACCAAATACTACCGGCTGGGCAGCTGCCTGCGGCTGTACGTCCGGACGGTAAGGCACCTGTATCTTATTGCTAGCCTTGTTTTCGGCTTTGGCTACGATCTTCTTGTTAGGCAAGTTGAACATTCTGGTATTCGAACCGGCTCCAGCCATGATGTCTTTCAGCTCATCAATGCTACCAGCTTTTGCCTGAATAAGTTGTCCAATCGATACACGATCCATGCTGCCTTCGAGGCCATCTGCATTCTTACCATACGAGAAGCATGAATAGTTGGTATTCCAATCAGCAAGAACATAAGCATAGTAATGCTGTTCGGCAGAGATATTAGTCCAATTGAAAGAAGAGTACAATTCCTGATCTGACATCTGTTCATAAACCTTGTCTACCAAGATGTACTTAGGATCTTTAGCGCCTTCTGAGGGAGTGAAACGCATAACGATGATGGCACGGCCCTTGGTTGCTTCAGCATCGCCAAAGATCTGACCTGCTTCCTCATCACCGTCGAAGTATCCCAGACATTCACTTGTTACTTTTACATCCGAAAGCTGAGGAGCTACAACAAACGACTTATCGGCCTGTACGCGTGCTACCTTACCTTCCAGATCCAATGCGAAGTAGCTCAATGTATATGACTTACCTGGTATCAGATTGTTATACACATTGTAGTAGCGCGAACCCGGACGATAATAGCTTTCGTACAGGAATGTGCTCATAGGTTTCTCGGGGTCGAAACGCAAGCTTTCTTCGTACATCAGTTTCACTTCCTGTTCAACAGCTTCCTTAGCTTCAGCCTCGTTGTATTCTTCATCGGGAAGAAGAAGGGTTGTGTAAGGCAATGTCTCGTCGGAAGGCATAATATCAAAGTTCACCTGATAGGGAGAGAGTGAATTGATATAATAAGAGAAGGTCATCTTCGAAGGATCGCCTTCGGAAGGCAGTGCGCTGAATTCGTAGCATTGTGGTTCGCTTACGATTTTGCCGATACTTCTATTGTATGCAAAGGCGAGCACATAATGTTTTACTCCAGGAGTCAGTGTAGCAGCAGGCGCTTCTTGTATACCAGTTTTTACTACGAAACCAATGAACGGGCCCTGAGATTTTACAAACTGTTCTGCTATCTCCATCGGAGTCTTACCCTCAGTAGATTCATCGTACGGGTCGTAACACCAGATGTAGGTCTGCTCCATATCTTCGGGAACAACCTTGATTTTAGCCGATGTAGCCGTAACGTCTGTTACCTGTATGTCGAACTTCATGTCAATCATGCTGTCCTCACCTTTTTCTGTGGTATAAGTACCCATTCCCGGTTCGGAAACAATGACAAAGTTCAGCGTACCGTCTACTTCTACTATCTCGAAGGCAGCTACCATCCACACATATTCCGTATTGCTCTGTGCTCCAGACAAGGTGAATGTCAAATCACCCTGATGGAAGAGCTGTGCCAGCAATTGCTCGATGATTTCGGGAGTAACGTTACCGTCGGGAGCCAGCTGAGACAAGCGGGCGTTCATTTCCTCGCCGAAATAAGCATTCAGGAGTTGCGTGTTGTCCCATCCCATAGCAATGGCCTGGTCGTAAGTAGACTTGGGGAAAGAGCAGATATAGTAATCCTGTTCCTTGTCGGAAGGATTCACTATAAGCTGTGCTCCATCGGTCGAAGGAACAGCTTCTACATCAAACGTACAATTTACCTGCTCGGCCATATTAGTCTGGAAGAACAAATATTCTGCCTTGTCGGCTGCACGTGTGCCGTCTACAGCGAACACTACCAACTCGTAGATGCGGCCGGGCAAGAGGTTTTCTACTTTCAGGTTGCTCTGATCGCCGGTATAAGTCAGCGAAGCAACATATTGCTCAAACGGAGTACCTTTGGCTTCGGCCTGTTTCTTCAGGTCGTTCATCAAATAGTTGGGTAACTCACCTTTGGCAACATTGTCAACGGTTTTTTTGTCTACATAGAGACACAGATAAGGAATGGTGGCATCGGATGCCTTCACACCGAACGAATAGGTAGAAGTGGTGGCTTCGCCTCCGGTCAGTGTCAGTACTTGCTTGCTCAAGTCCAGATAGGAACAAGTGTTGTCATCGTCATCGCTACATGCAGTGAAGAGGAACACGGCCAGCAAGCTGAACAGTGAAATAAGGTCTTTGACTTTCATGTAAGTTTTTATAATTAATTATTTTTTATCAAAAAGGAAAGCAGGCCTGCGCGCCAAGGTCTGCTTTCACTTTATATATCGTGCAAACGTAAGCACTAATTAAAGAACGACAAAGAAATTGGTTAAAAAAAAGCCGTCAAGGCTGAAAAAAGGAGAAAATTAAGCTTCTTATACAAAAATTATGCCAACAACAAAGATTCAAGAACAAAAAACGAAAAACGGCAAGCCTGATAACGATATATTGGAGAAAGCATACTAATGTCTACTATTTTCGCCGATTTGGTAAACTAAGACACTTGCTTTTTCCATACAATCGTGTAACTTTGCCACAAAAACATAAGATTATGAAGACAATCTGTATCACCGACCCGAAAGAGATAGAAGGCATCATACGCAAATGCCCTTATTGCACAGTAGGACTTACCGACCTGAACGGGAATCCTTACGTTATCCCCATGAACTTCGCCTACGACGCTTCGAAGGGCGAACACGGCACCATCTTCCTGCACTCTGGTCCCGAAGGAAGCAAACTGGACATGGTGCAACAGCATCCGGCTGTCTGCATCAGTTTCTGCGAAGGTCACGAACTGGTGTACATGCACCAACAGGTAGCCTGTAGCTATAGCATGAAAAGCCGCAGCGTGATGTGCCGCGGACGGGTACGCTTCATCGACGACATGGAGGAAAAACGTCGCGTGCTCGACCTCTTCATGGAGCATTACACACAGAACAAGTGCGGGTATTCTGACCCAGCCGTACGCAACGTTAAAATCTGGGAGATTCCCGTTGAAGAGATTTGCTGCAAGTCGTTCGGACTCCGACCGAGCGAAGTGCAATAACGGGAGCGTTTGCCTGTACACATCCGGCCCATGATTTACCCCGCCACAGACGTGTCTCTGTACGTCTGTAGCGGGGTATTTGTATG
>NZ_FR883039.1:0-23090 GCF_000435115.1 Bacteroides sp. CAG:633
GGAAGAAAGAATAGGAATTCAGAAAAGAAAGATGAAGGGGCAAAAAGTCATATTAAAGATTGCCCCTTCATCAAAAAAGTCTTCTTTATCTTAAAAGACAAAGCTACTACTTGCATGCAACACTCGCCACTTGTTCACAGATACTCTTCATACCGGCCACAGAAGGATGACCAGATTGTTTTTCCACATCATGCAAAAGGATGTTCTGCACATTGTAATGACGGCATATCTCGGCCATTGAAGATGTTACTTCAGCTGACAATTCCGAATTGGTAATGTTATAAATGGTTGCCTCCGGATACAACTTGATCAGCGAATCGAGCAAAAAACAAAAAGCCGGACGGAACTGATACAAATCTTCTTTGCTCCAATCGGAATATTGATATTCTCCAATCGGGGCACCTGCCCAACTATCATTCGTCCCACCAAATATAAAAATCACATCGGGACATCCCAGATTATACATACGGGTGATAAAAGCCCGATCGGAATAGTCGTTCTTATCATAACCGGTACAACAGACGGTAGCTCCCGAAAATGAATTATTACGCTCCAACTGATAGCCGTTTTCCTTTATCAGCCGATACCACCAGGTCTCTTCCACATGCCGTACATCGTTTTGAGCATTCTTACCTCCTACTTCAGCATCGTACCAGCAGATATTAACAGACGGAGAAACATAACCTCCATACGTAGAATAAGAATCACCTAAAATAGAAACTTTCTTTTGTGCAAAAGCATTGGTATACAAGCATAAAGAAAGCAAAAGAACGGATAACAAACAAAAATTTCTTTTCATATTAAATCAAACTAAAATATATAACACTTAATCAAGGAAACTACCCAGTTTAAGCCTGATTACTGAGGTTTCCGGCATACAAAAATAATAAATATAAAGTAAAACAAATGCAGAGCATTATGCCTTATAAGATTTTAAGAAAACAAATATAAAAATCCGTGGATTTTAATAACTTTGCAACCTAATCCTTAAATAATTAACCATATGAAAAAGTATCTTTTACCAATTGTAGCACTTGCTTTTGCCGCTTGTTCTTCGAATGAGCAACAAGCCTCCTACTCCGTGGTTCCCCTCCCGCAAGAGGTTAACCTTACACAAGACTCTCCGTTCAAGCTGACACGTAGCACAATAATAGCCTATCCGGAGAATAACCCGTTACTGAAACGCAATGCAGAATTTTTGGCTGAATACATTGCTCAATCGACCGGTTATACCCTCCAGACTAAAGCCATAAAGGAAGGAGAAAGTGCAACAGGATGTATCACTTTAGGCCTCAACAGCGAAATAACCAATCCCGAAGGATACAAGTTAAGTACTTCGGCAGAAGGTATCCGCATTGAAGGACAGACCGAAAACGGTGTATTCTACGGCATACAGACATTACGCAAATCTATCCCGGCTGTAGCCCAAGGAGCTACCGTCCTATTGCCCGCAGGCGAAATTAACGATGCTCCCCGTTTTGCTTATCGTGGCATGATGCTGGATGTAGGAAGACACTTCTTCCCCGTTGAATTTATCAAAGAGTATATCGACCTGCTGGCTCTGCATAACATGAATACCCTGCACTGGCACCTCACCGAAGACCAGGGCTGGCGAATCGAAATCAAGAAATATCCGAAACTGACCGAAATTGGCTCTACACGAAACCGTACCGTCATCGGACACAATACCGACCAATACGACAACACGCCCTACGAAGGTTTCTACACTCAGGATGAAGCACGCGAAATCGTACGTTACGCGCAAGAACGCTACATCACCATTATCCCCGAAATAGACCTGCCCGGACACATGCTGGCCGCCCTTGCATCCTATCCGGAGTTAGGCTGTACCGGAGGTCCGTATGAAGTCTGTCCCCGCTGGGGCGTATTCGAAGACGTGCTTTGCATCGGAAACGAAAAGACTTTACCCTTCCTGGAAGATGTAATGACAGAAATCATCGATATTTTCCCCTCGAAATATATCCACATCGGTGGTGATGAAGCACCACGTACCCGCTGGGCAAAGTGTCCTAAATGTCAGGCCCTCATCCGTGCCAAAGGTTTGAAAGCCGACAAAGAGCACAGCGCCGAAGACCGTTTACAAAGCTATTGCATGGCACACATCGAGAAATTCCTGAATGAGAAAGGAAGACAGATCATCGGATGGGACGAAATCCTGGAAGGCGACGTAGCCCCCAATGCCACCGTTATGTCGTGGAGAGGCAGTGCAGGAGGTATCAAGGCGGCCCAGATGGGACACGACGTCATCATGACTCCGAACACCCATTGCTACTTCGACTACTTCCAGAGTACAGATAAGGCCAATGAGCCTTACGATGCCATCGGAGGTTATGTATCGGTAGAAAAAGTATACAGTCTAGAGCCTACTGAGGGGCTTAACGATGAACAAAAGAAGCACATTTTGGGAGCACAAGCCAACTTGTGGACCGAATACATACTGTCACCCGAACAAGTAGAATATATGGTACTTCCCCGCATGGCAGCCCTTGCCGAAGTACAATGGACGCAACCCGAGAAAAAAGATTATAAAGACTTCGTAAAACGTCTGCTTTCTCTTGTTCATCTGTACCAAAGAGACGGATTGAACTATGCCAAACATATATTCGACATCCAAGCCGAAATATCGACTCCTCAAGCCGGAAGCTCATCGGAAAGAACTGCACAAGTCACCTTAAGTACCGTCGATAATGCACCTATTTATTACACCCTCGACGGCAGCCAACCCAGTGAGAAGTCGCAGCAATACGACAATACCGGCATCACCATCGACAAGACAACCCAACTGCAAGCCATAGCCATCCGCCCGAACGGCAGCAATAGCAGGGTACTGAAACGCGACTTCTTCTTCAACAAAGCCACTTTCTGCCCTATCCAACTGACTGGTATACAGCCATCGCCGAAGTACACGTATGCTGGAGCACCCATGCTGGTAGACGGACAACGGGGAAGTGACAACTTCGCTTCGGGCGACTGGCTCGGTTTCATCGGTGGCGACATAACAGCAGTGATCGACCTGGGCAAAAGCGGAAACGAAATCAAAAGTGTCGCTACTCATGGATTCGTATCTTTGGGCGACTGGATTATGGGATGCAAAGAAATGCGCATAGCTATCTCCGACGACGGGCAGTCCTATCGCGAAATAGCCACCAAAGCATTTCCCGTAAAAACCGCTCCCGGAACAAGAGGTATCGAAGACTATAGCATCGACTTCGACCCCGTACAGACACGTTATGTACAACTTACCTTGAAAACAGCCGTATTGCCCGAAGGACACAATGGAGCTGGCAAACCAGCCTTCCTCTTCCTCGACGAAATAGAGATAAACTGATACCGACAGATCAGAACTGGAAATAAATGAAGGGCTGGATGTCCGAACTCTTCATCTGAATAACCAGATAAATCAGTGCAATCATCAGTACCGCCTTTCCCAACAGGGGGAGGCGGATTACTGTTTTTGTACAGGCACGTTCCCAACTGTCGGGCAGGAAGTGAAGCATATATCCCAGCCCCATCAGGGCAAACACTTCCCAGTAACCGTCCAGCAATTGCGGCAACAGTTGCGGACGGAACACGGTAAAAATCTGCCGAAGCATATCGACCGACATAGCGAAGTCGGCATTGCGGAAGAAGATCCAGCAGAAACATACGAAGTGGAAAGTTACGACCACCCCGAAGAAACGCCGGATGCCATGACTCTGCTCGCCCTTCTTGCGTCCCGTCAGCGACATCCAGAACTTATGCACTGCCAGTGCCACACCGTGAAGCACACCCCACAACACAAAGTTCCAGGAAGCACCATGCCACAGCCCACCCAGAAACATGGTAATAATCAGGTTGACATACTGGCGCACTTTCCCCTTCCGGTTGCCTCCAAGCGAGATGTACAGATAGTCGCGCAGCCAGCTGGACAGCGAGATGTGCCAACGGCGCCAGAACTCAGTGACAGACGCTGATTTATAGGGCGAATCAAAGTTGATATTGAAATGGAAGCCAAGCAACAAGGCTATTCCTATCGCCATATCGCTATAGCCCGAAAAGTCGCAATAGATCTGCAACGCATAGCCATATACTCCCATCAGGTTCTCTACTCCCGAATAGAGCGTAGGGTTATCGAAAATGCGCTCTACAAAGTTCACGCTGATATAATCGGATATCACGGCCTTCTTAAACAATCCGCTCATTATCAGAAAAATGCCACGCCCGAACATCTCGTCGGAAACAAACAACGGACGGCGGATCTGCGGGATAAAGTCGCGAGCACGCACAATGGGACCCGCCACCAGTTGCGGGAAGAAGGATACATAGAATGCATAATCGAGCAAATTGGTGAGCGGCTTTATCTCGCGCCGATACACATCGATGGTATAGCTCAACGACTGGAAGGTGAAAAACGAAATGCCCACAGGCAGGAAAATGTCCAGCATGGAGAAGCTACCGCCCGTCAGCGACGCCCAGCATTCGAGCAGGAAATTCGTATATTTGAAATAGCACAGCAAGCCCAGGTTGACACAGAGACTGACGACCACCCACAGCTTGCGTTTCCAGCGAGTCACCGTATGCTCCATCAGCAGAGCAAGCAAGAAATCACTCACGGTGACAACGGCCAGCAAAAAGAAATAAGTACCGCTGCTTTTATAATAGAAATAATACGAGAACAACGTGACAAACATCAGCCGGGCCGTCGTACGGCGCTGCAACAGCAGATAGACTACGATAAAGGCAGCAAACAGCCAGAGAAAAATGCCACTGCTGAAAATCATCGGCGAGTGCGGATCGTACAAAAAGACATCGCGCAAACGCATCGGGTCGATATGGAGCCAGGTAAACAAATCATCCATAGAACAACTGAATTTAGAGTTTCGTTAAATCTTATCTTATCCCCATGCAATAATCGTTGTATGCTTTCAGCAGAGCCTGATACAGCATTTCGCCCTGCAAACGATAGCCCTCGGGCAAATAGTGTACATGGTCGGGGCGCATCAGGCCGGCTTCCTGCCAGTTCAGGCAGGCCCGTCTGACACCTCCTGCTATATTATACAGGTCCCAGACAGCCAGACCGTTGTCGTCGGCATAGCGGCGGATGGTCTGCACGGTCCTATCCGTACGGGGATTGATCTTATAGGTACGACGACGCCGGCTTTGGCGGAAACTTTCGTACGAGCCGGGAGGGGTCGTCATCAGCATAGGTACCTCCGGCAAACGTTCGCGCAGCATGCGCACCAGGTCGTCCATCTGTTTGTAGTGGGTCATGGAGTTGTATCGGCGGTTATGGCTCTCGTTGGTACCGAACGACAGTATCAACAAATCAGGATGCAAGTCGGCTATTTTGTCTACACGGTCGGGACGGGTAAAGGTGATACAGAATGCACCGTTAATGCCAACGTCGGTATAACTGATTGTGCCAAAATCGCGTTGCATCGCTTCGCCTACCGTGCGGGGGAAGATATGCCCACGAATATGGCTGTCGCCTACATGGACGATGCGCAACGTGTCGGTAACGACGCCAATGTGGCGCAGCCTCAACTGCTCCCAAAACGGCTTGAGGATGCCCAGACTGTCGGTCAGCACGTTGTCGGCCAACTGCCGGAAAGCAGCCGGATACGTCAGCCGCGGCACAGCAATGGTATCGGTACGCATGGAGCAGACCGGCAACGTATCGGAACCTGCCGTCACCCTGTCCGGCATGGGGCAAAGCGGAACCGCATCCTGTGCCTGCACGGCCTGCGCAGCCATCAGCATCCACACCAGGCAGCACAGCACATGTCGCCATCCTGCCGACACCTTGTCAAGGTTCCATTTCTTCATAAGCACGCCTCCTGTCATACTGTTCCTTTCCATAAACCAGTGCTTCGTAAAGCAGTTGCGCCAGGTGTTTTCCGCCGCGGAAATTGATGTGGGTATAATCGTAATTGGCCATCGCAGGTTTCGCCTCCACCAGCCGTGCCATGCTGCAATCGCCGCCCATGGCCTCGAACAGATTCCAGAATGCCACACCGGCATCGGCTGCCAGATTCTGCTGATAACGCATCAGGTTCTTCACTCCCGGCATGGTTCGCAACTCGCCTTCTTCGGTCTTGTAGTCGCGGTCGCCTACGCCCACAATCAGGATGCCGGCCTGCGGAAAGGCTTCCTTCAGATGCTCCAGTGCGGTATGCATACCGGCAATGTATTTGTCGTAGTTCTTGCCAAGCTCGGTAGCCACATTCAGTCCGTACTGAAGAACGATGAGGTCGTAAGGACGTTCGCGACCGAATTCGCGCAGCGTATGCATCGGTATGGAGCGCAGAGAAAGTCCCGACGTGCCACGCAGCGAGAAATTGTCTACCGCTATGCCAGCGTCACCATCCATCGTTGCTCCATAGAACAGCGTAGAGTCGGCCCGTTCCACTGTCCAGCGGACAGACCCGATACGGCCTTCTACGGTCATTGCCTGCAGAGTGCCGGTAGGCTGGAATGTCTCAGAAACGGGTTCGTTGCGGTTGACACGTGCCGTAATGGTAACGTCGCCCTTGTTATAGAATAGAATGGAGACGCGCCAGCAGGTATCCAGCAGAGAAGCATACTTGTTCTGTCCCTTCAGTTCGACATAGGCACCGGGTCCGGGAATGAAGTAATGACCGGAAACACCCTGCCGGCTCTTGTCGAAAGCCACCGAGTCCATAGCCGAATGGCTTTCCCAACCGCCAAAGGTATGACGCACGGTAGGGCGGAAACCACTGACGTTGGAAGTAATGGGCACAAAACCGACTCCACGGCCACCGTATTTCTGCTGAAGCATCTCGCGCAGATCGGCAGTCAGGATATCGCCTTCGATAAAGGAATCGCCGAAATAGGCTATGCGCACCATCCGGCGCGAACGGGACAACAATTCGTCCAGTGCCCGGTAGAAAGGTGTCATGCCACGCATGGCAGAATCGCTATAGTCTTCGATGCAGGTCATGCCCGTACGGCACGTATCGACAAAGGCTGGCTTCACCTTGGGCGGTGGCGGCAACAGCGTATCCGGTTCTTCGACCGGAGCAGCAGGCGGACGCACATCGCTCAGCAGATCGACCCGCCTCAGCTTATGCCCACCAATCGTCAGCCCGGGCAGCAGGTGCATCAGCAGCAACCCGCCTAATACAAGAAAAATCCAAATGCCCGTATATCGCAAAACACTCTTTTTCATACTTACTTTTTAGAGGAGGGCAAAAGTACGAAAAATGCAGGAAACGTTATCGCTTGTTTCTACGATATTCACGGATAAAGTTTTCCAATTCCTGCGCGCCCCTTTCGGTAGAGATGCCCCGCAGGTAAGTAAACATAATCGATTCGTAAACAGACAGGAAAGAATACTTCTGACAAATGTCCGTATTCATCAACAGGTCCAGCTGTTCGCGCACAAGCAGACCCATGATCTCAAAATTGACATCGTCGCGGAAAATACCCTGCGAAACGCCTTCCTTGAAGAACTGGATAGCCGCTGCCGAGTTACGGTCGTGACGGCGCATCATCATTTCCGACACCCGCGGATATTTCTTTATTTCCTCAAAAAATTTCTTATTGGTGGCATGAAACTGCTCGATGCTGTATTGGAAAAGTTTCAATATCACCTCCAGTACGTTGCTGGCTACGGCAAGTATTTCCTTCAGATACTGTTCTTCTTTTTCCAGTCTGCGCAGCACACACGCCTCCAGCAGCGTCTCCTTATCGGAGAACACCTCGTAGAGGGTACGTTTCGAGATGCCCAGTGAGGCGGCAATCTCGTCCATGGTGATACTCTTGATGCCATGTTTTGTGAATGCCTCGACTGCTGTATCAATGATACGTTCCCTCAGTTCAGTCCGCAAGGCAGAATTCTTCACATTTTCTTCCATATCGCTAATCTCTCTCTGTATAAACTCGTTACTATGGATTTCCTGTTGAATATAAAACGAGACAAAGATAGGAAGAAAACTCAATAAAAAAAATGAGTTTTCTTCCTATCGTAGAAAGATTAATAAATATTATATAATTCAATAATCAAACTTTGTCCGGTTCAGGAAAGCAACGGTCTTGTGAATTTCCTTGTACATCACGATGTCGTCTTTCACAAAAGGCACTTCCTTGCGGTATTCGTGAAGGAAGCGTTCCAACAGGGGCGACGTCTTGAGCGGACGGCGGAAGTCGATACCTTGGGCGGCATTCATCAGCTCGATGCTGAGGATGTGCTCCAGATTGTCCATGATGCGGTAGAGCTTGGTGGCAGCATTGGCGCCCATGCTGACGTGGTCCTCCTGCCCGTTGCTCGACACAATGGAGTCGCTGCTGGCAGCATAGCAGTACATCTTGTTCTGGCTGACCATCGAGGCGGCTGCATACTGCGGTATCATGAAGCCGGAGTTCAACCCCGGATTGGCCACAAGGAACTCGGGCAACCCGCGCAGGCCCATGATGAGCTGAGCAATGCGTCGCTCGGAGATGTTACCCAGCTCGGCCAAAGCGATAGCCAGGAAATCGTACGAGATGGCCAGCGGCTGACCGTGGAAGTTACCGCCGGAGATGATGCAGTCCTCGTCGGGGAAGATGGTGGGGTTGTCCGTCACCGAATTGATTTCGGTCAGCAACACCGACGACACGTAGCGGATGGCGTCCTTGGTGGCACCGTGCACCTGCGGAATGCAACGGAACGAATAAGGGTCTTGCACATGCTGTTTGGGACGGGCGATGAGTTCGCTACCCTCCAACAGGGTACGGAAGGCTGCGCCTGTCTCTATCTGTCCCTGGTGGGGACGTATCTGCTGGATGCAGTCCATGAAGGGGTCGATACGCCCGTCGAAGGCTTCGAGCGACAGGGCGGCAATGAGGTCGGCCTTCTTGCTCAGGCGACGGGCTTTGAGGATGGCGAACACACCGTTGGCACTCATGAACTGGGTGCCGTTGAGCAGTGCCAGTCCTTCCTTGCTCATCAGGTGGACAGGCTCCCAGCCGAATTCGTCGAGCACACTGATGGCTTCGCGCTTCTTACCTTTATAATAGACGTCGCCCACGCCGATAAGGGGCAGGAAGAGGTTGGCCAGTGGGGCCAGGTCGCCCGAAGCGCCCAAGGATCCGCGGTCGTAGACGATGGGCATGACGTCGTTGTTGAAGAAGTCGAGGATGCGTTGCACGGTGATGACCTGCACACCACTGTGCCCCAGCGACAGGGCGTGTGCCTTGAGCAGCATCATCAGCTTGATGATAACGGGCCTTATCTCCTCACCCACGCTGCAGGCATGACTCTTGATGAGGTTCTCCTGCAAGGTGCCCAGTTCGTCGGGCGAGATGTTCTTGTTGCACAGCGAACCGAAACCGGTGGTAATGCCGTACAGGGGCACGTCGGATTCGGCAATCTTCCGGTCCAGATAGTCGCGGCAGCGCTGGATGCGCAGTTTGGCCTCCGGAGCCAGTTCCAGCTTCAGATTTTCGTTGATGATTCGCTCGATCAGTTCGAAGGTAAGGTCGCCCGACCCTACATAATACACGTTGTTCATACTCGCAACTCCCGGTTTATTTCGTCCAACAATGCTTTCTCTTTCAGCAGGGCCTGACGTTCCAGTTCATCGGCCTCATCCTGCAGACTCAAGGCAAACTCCTTGTCTTTCAGCGAACCTAAGTTGATGCGCACGTTCATCAGCGCACCCAGCACGGCACTGCGGGCAGTCATCATGGCCACGCAGGCATCGGTCACGGCGTTACGGTTGCCGTGATGGGCCACTTCCACGATGACACTCATCAGTTCGTAAGCGTTGCGCGCCACCTGCATCGGCACCAGAGCGGCGTGCTTCGTGGCCTCCTGAATGGCGGCACTGCGGGCGCTCTTCTCTTCATCGGTGGCCTTGGGCATCTTGAAGCAGGCAAACACGCGGTCGTAGGCTTCGGAGTCGCGGTCGATGTCGGCCACGAAAATGTCCTTCCGTTCCGCTGCCAACGCGGCGATGTGCCCCATCTGCTCCTGGCAGGCTTCGTAGTTCTTCTTGCCGATGGTCAGGTTGGCCACCATAGCGGCCAGGGACGAGGCGATGGCACCACACAAGGCAGCCACACTGCCGCCGCCGGGCACGGGGTCGTTGCCGGCTACTTTATTCAAAAATTCTTTTACGGTTAAATCGACTAACATGATATTCTGATTTTAAGGTTTTACTTCTGTTTTTTCCGGTGTCCGAGGAGATGAAAAGTGTTACAAATGTAAACTTTCATAACCTCCAGACTATCTTTTTACAAGCAACTGATTATAAGAGTGTTATGTTTAGGCCCTCTCGGTCGTATACAGAGGGGGGCTCAGTCCTATACTTAGGTACCCTCAGTCGTATACTTAGGCCCTCTCGGTCGTATAGTGAGGTGTGCAGTCCACGATGCTGTCAGGAAAAGCGACCTGTCTGCTCCTTCGCTCACGGCCGGGCTCCTCTCTTCAAACAACGGTTCAGGAGGGATAAATCACTCCTTCCTTGATGGTCGCAATCACGCAGTTCATACCTATATAATAAGGTAGGAAATGGTAATTGTCGGTGTTCAGCACCACCAGGTCGCCTTTCTTACCCACTTCGATGCTGCCTATCGAACCGGCACGGTTCAGCGCAGCGGCACCGTTCAGGGTGAGGGCTGTGATGGCCTCCTCGATGCTCATCTGCATATAGATGCAGGCCAAGGCAAACGTCAGCGGGATGGAACCCGAGAAGCAACTGCCGGGGTTCAGGTCGGTGGCCAGGGCTACGGCACAGCCGGCATCTATCATGGCACGGCCGCGAGCGTAGGGCTCCTTCAGTGCAAAAGCAGTCAGGGGAAGCAGCGTAGCTACGACTCCTTTCTCGGCCATGGCACGGATGTCGGCATCGGAAGCATGCAGCAGGTGGTCGGCCGAGGTGGCAGACAGTTCCGCCGCCAGTCCGGCACCGCCCAAGGGCACTATCTCGTCGGCATGCAGCTTCAGGTCGAAGCCCATTCCGCGGGCGGCGAGCAGCAGTCGGCGCGACTGTTCGATGGAGAAGACTCCCTGTTCACAGAAGACGTCGCAGAACTCGGCCAAGCCAGCCTCGGCCACACAAGGCATCACCTCGCGGATGAGGAAGTCGACGTAGTCGTCGGTGCGTCCGGCATACTCCTGCGGCACGGCGTGGGCACCCAGGAAGGTGGGCACGATGTCCACCCGACGGTGTTCGTCACCATTCAGGCTGCGCATGATGCGAAGCTGCATCAGTTCTGTCTCTTTGTCCAGTCCATAGCCGCTCTTACCCTCCACGGTTGTCACGCCCATGGCGTTCATCTGCTTCAGGAAACCTTCGGCCTTGGCGCGCAGGCGTATGAAGTTGGAGGCTCGGGTGGCCTTCACCGTGCTGACAATGCCGCCGCCCCGCTCCATGATGCTCATGTAGCTTTCGCCTTTCAGCCGCCACGAGAACTCATCGGCCCGCTCGCCTCCGAAGACGAAGTGCGTATGCGAATCGACAAAGCCGGGCAGCACGCAGCGGCCGCGGGCGTTGTAGTGCCAGTAGTGCTGATAGTACCCGTCGCGGTTCTCTCCGCGGTTGGGACCCACATAGGTGATGACGCCGTCGGTCACCTCGATGGTGGCGTGGTCCATCACCAGCAACTCGCCCATCTCTGCTCCCTTACGGGCGGCAAATCCCGTCGGGGTCACTACACGGGCATCGAATATAATCAGGTTTTCGCTCATAACTCTTTGTCTTTACTCCATAATGCGTGCTTCCAGCACCTGCTGCATCGAGAAATTCTCCAGTCCCAGATAATAGGAGGCGGTATCAATCAGGGCTTCCATCGGCACCAGTCCGATGATCTCGCTACCCACGATGCTCACGCCGTAACGACGTGCTTCGATACGTACCAACTCGAAGGCGCGGTAGAGGGCAGTGCGGGTATAGTCGGTCATGTTGATGGACACCTGCGTGATGCCGCGGTCCTTCAGCTCTACGCCCATCGCCTTGCAGTAGCGCAGGCCGCCGCCGATGAAACGTATCTTCTTGGCAATGTCGTGGGCAATCTCCAGGCTGGGTGTGGAAAGGTTGATGTTGTAGGCCACCAGCGGCATACGTGCTCCGATGGCCACAGTACCAGCGGTGGGGTGACGCTCGGCCGGACCGTAGTCGGGATGCCATTCGGGCTGGTGTATCTTCTCGGCCATGCCTTCGAACTCGCCTTTACGGATGGCCGCCAGGTTCTCGCGATGGGGAGCCGTGGCCGACTTCTCGTACAGGAAGACGGGCAGCTGGTAGCGACGGGCCACTTCCTCGCCAACTTCGCGCGACAGGGCAATGGCCTCTTCCATCGTCACGCCCTTGATAGGAATAAAAGGCACCACATCGACGGCACCCATACGCGGGTGTTGTCCCTGGTGGTGGTTCAGGTCGATCAGTTCTACTGCCACGCCGATGGCTTCGATGACTGCCTCGCGCAAGGGTTCGGGTTCGCCCACTACGGTCACTACCAGGCGGTTGTGGTCTTCGTCGTTGCTATAGTCAAGCAGTTTCACACCGGCACGTGCACGGAACGGAGCTACAATCTGGTCAATCTTCTGCAAGTCGCGTCCTTCGCTGAAGTTGGGGACGCATTCCATAATTCTGTTCATATACATTAGATATAAGCCTTTCTGTCCTCATCCCCGCCCCTCTCTCAAGGAGAGGGGGGAAAGGAAAGAGAGGGAAAAGGAAAAGTGATTCATATTTCTATCAAAGTAAAAAAGCGTTTATTCTCCCCTCTCCTTGAGAGAGGGGGAAAAGGAAAGAGAGGGAAAGGGAAAAGTGATTCATATTTCTATCAAAATAAAGAAGCACTTACTTCCCCCTCTCCTTGGGAGAGGGGTCAGGGGTGAGGCCGACAAGCCTCTCTATCAGCTCCTCATCCGCCAGATAGGGCATCGTGATGTGATAGCCGTCTTCATGGGTGCGGTTGAAGGTCTCGCTGGTCTCCATGGCGTGCGGATTGCGGGCCCACGAACGGCGGGCTACACCGCCCATCACGTCCCACAGCATGGCCGAGCGCAGAATCTGGTCTACCCGCTCACTGCCGTCGCACACCATGCCGAAACCACCGTTGATGGCTTTGCCGATGCCTACGCCACCACCGTTGTGCAGGGCTACGAGGCTCATGCCGCGGGCACAGTTGCCGGCAAAGCACTGTACGGCCATGTCGGCCATGACGTTACTGCCATCCTTGATGTTGGCTGTCTCACGGAAGGGCGAGTCGGTGCCACTGACGTCGTGGTGGTCGCGCCCCAGCATGATGGGACCTACCTCGCCACGGCGCACCATCTCGTTGAACCGCAGTGCTATCTTCATGCGTCCCTCTGCATCCTGGTAGAGGATGCGGGCCTGGGTGCCCACTACGAGGTTGTTCTTCTCGGCATCGCGAATCCAGTTATAGTTGTCCCTGTCCTGTCCGCGGCGGGTGGGGTCGATACACTCCATGGCGGCGTGGTCGGTCTTGATCAGGTCCTCGTGCTTGCCGCTCAGACATACCCAGCGGAAGGGACCGTAACCGTAATCGAACAGTTCGGGGCCCATGATATCCTCCACGTAACTGGGGAAGATGAAGCCGTTCTTGTCGTCTCCGCCGCGGGCTATCTCGGTGACGCCTGCGTCGAAAACAGCCTTCATGAAGGAGTTGCCGTAGTCGAAGAAATACGTGCCGCGGTCCACCAACGTTCGGACAACCTCGAAGTGTCGCTTCAGCGAAGCGTCTACCAGGCGGCGGAATGCGGCCGGATCTTTATGAAGCAACTCGGTGCGTTCGGCAAAGGTGATGCCTGCGGGGCAGTAGCCGCCGTCGTAAGCGGCATGGCAAGAGGTTTGGTCGGACAGGAGGTCGATGCGGATATTGTGGTCGGCAGCATACTCCAGCAAGTCCACAACATTGCCGTGGTAGGCGATGGAAACGGCTTGTTTCTGCTGCATGGCCTCATCGGCCAAGGCAAATGCTTCGGGGAGAGAGGAAGTGACGTGCCCTACCCAACCCTGTCGGTGGCGCGTCTCAATGCGCGAAGCGTCCACCTCGGCTATAATGGCTGCTGCTCCGGCCATTTCGGCGGCCTTAGGCTGTGCGCCACTCATACCGCCCAGTCCCGAAGAGACGAAGAGGCGGCCTGCCAGATTGCCGTCCTGCGGGATGCCCAGTTTCAGGCGTCCGGCATTGAGCAGGGTGTTGAACGTGCCGTGTACGATGCCCTGCGGACCGATGTACATCCAGCCGCCGGCCGTCATCTGACCGTAGTTGGCCACACCCATCTGCATGGCGGTATGCCAGTCTTGCTGGTTGTCGTACAGCCCTACCATCAGGGCGTTGGTAATAATGACGCGGGGCGCTTCGGGTTTCGATTTGAACAGCCCCAGCGGATGTCCGCTCTCGATGACGAGCGTCTGATCCTGCGTCAGCACCTCCAGATATTGCTTGATGAGCCGGTACTGCATCCAGTTCTGACACACCTGGCCCGTCTCACCGTAGGTAACCAGTTCGTAAGGATAGAGGGCGATGTCAAAGCAAAGGTTGTTGTCGATCATCACCTGAAAGGCTTTCCCTTCGATGCAGTTCCCCTTGTATTCGTCAATCGGCTTGGCCTTCAGGTCACCTTGGGGGCGATAGCGATAGCCATAGATGCGTCCGCGGGTACGGAGCTCTTCCAAAAACTCGGGAGCCAGGGTCTCATGCAGTTCTTTAGGGATATAGCGCAGCGCATTCTTCAATGCCGTGGCCGTCTGCGCGGGAGTAAGTGTATAGCCACGGTCCGGCGCCCGCCGGATGCCCTCCACAAAACTGGGATAGGGAGGCAATGTCTTGCTCAGGGTTATTTCCATGATATGATAGGTTAAGGATTTACAAAGTGTCAGTCCATTACAACTGATTCGTGTTGCAATATAGCAATTAATCCGGAAATACCCAATGAAAGATGGTGAATATTTACCAAAAGGAAAGGAGAGAAGTCAAAAGCAGATAAAAACCAACCTGCAAGTATGATTCAGGCACGGATACACGACAGAACGGAGAGCTACACTCCGCACTTGTTCGTGCTATCCGTGCCTGAACACATTATCGGTACAATTACTTCCGCGTACACTCCGACTCGTCCATGTACAAATAGGACTTGCGGTAACCACCCAGATCGACGACAATCTTCTCCAACACCACGGCGGGGTGAAGTGGCTTGAAGTCGAGCGTATAGGTGCCGTCGGACGAGGCGGGAAGGGTGAGCGTCACTTCCTTCTCAATCACGCGGCGGGCCACGGTGGGGTAGAAGACGGAGTAAACGTTCTCGGGCAGTTCGTTCAGGTTGTGGTTGAAGTTGACGGTTTCTTCGTTGCCACCGCGGAAGCCGACGGTGTATTTGTGGCCCTCAACGTCCTGGAAGGCCAGGGTGGACTTCACGACCACAATGACCTTTACCTGCTTCAGGTCGCGGGCCTCTTCGGGCAACTTCATCTTATAAGACAGGGACGAACCGGCCACGGGCACGGTATAGGGTATCAGCGTGACGCCGCCCAGCGTGCGGCCCATGTCGGGAATCACTTTCCACGACGTGCCTTCGGCGGCCCGGCACTCGAAGAAGTGGGGAGCCTCCATGGCTACATAACCGTCGGCACCCGTAAAGACGTAGCCACCCACGGCCTTCTCGGGCTCGGCGATGCGGAATACTTTGGGCAGACGGTCGGCAGGGAAGTTGTCGTTCCACGAGCGGTAGCCGATGTGTTTCTGTATCATCATGTTCTTCCACTTGCCGCCAGACATCACGTTGTTGTAGTCGTCGGTCAGAGCCTTGTCGCGTGCAAAGGTCTGCTCCACCTTGTCGCCCCAGGCATTCGCCTCGGGATTGCCTTCGGCATAGAGCTTGTGGTTCATGGCCTGGGCGTAGTACATTTCGTAGAGGTTGGACATGGCCTGCACGGGGAAAAGTATCAGTTGCTTGTAAGCGTCGCGATAGGCAGGAGCCAGCGTGAGATACTGGCGCAGGGCTTCGGCCTCAAGGCGGGCATAATCGTCGGCCACCTGCTTCCATTCGCCCGTAGCGAGGTTGTAGGTACGGGCGTCGAGCATCTCGGGGGTCACGCGACCGTTGTACTTGCTGTAGAGGTTGAGGATGCGGGCAGCTTCGTCGGCCTGCTCCTCGCCTAAGGCCTGGGCACAGAAACGGCGGGGATGCTGCATGAAGTTCTCGGCGGTATAGGCCAGCGGATTCCAGGCCATATCAAGGAAGAGGGTGATGGGATATTCCATCGGTTTGAGGTCGCCCACGTTGAGTACCCAAAGCTTATCCACACCGTACTCATAAGTCAGGTGGAGCTGTTCCCACATGCCTTGGATGGGGGTCACGTTCAGCCATTTCGTATTACGGGGAGCGCCTACGTAGTCTACGTGGTAGTACATGCCAAAGCCGCCGGGATGCTTGCGTTCTTCGGCATTAGGCAGACGGCGTACGTTGCCCCAGTTGTCGTCGCAAAGCAGCATGATGACGTCGTCGGGCACGCGCATACCCTTGTCGTAATAGTCGAGCACTTCCTTGTAGAGCGCCCATACCTGCGGTGTCTCCTTGGCGGGTCGGCCGGTGACTTCCTTGATGATGCGGCGTTGGTTGTCGACAATGTCTTCGAGCAGTTTCACGTTGGTGTCCTCGCTCATGGCTTCGTCGCCGTCGCCACGCATACCGATGGTCACCACGTCTTCGGTGCCTTTCATGCGTTCGATGCCCTCGCGGAAGAACTGGTCGATGACTTCTTTATTGGTCGAATAGTTCCAGGCACCGTACTCCTTGCGCTTGCGTGCCCACTCCTGATGGTTGCGTGCCATCGGTTCGTGGTGCGAGGTGCCGATGATGACGCCCATCTCGTCGGCCAGACGTCCGTTCTCGGGGTCGTCGGCATAGAAAGCCCAGCTCCACATGGCAGGCCACAGGAAGTTGCCGCGCAGACGGAGAATGAGTTCGAACACCTTTCCGTAGAATTCGTGTCCGCCGTAATTGGTGCCGAAGGCGTGCTTCACCCATCCGGTCAGGCAGGGTGCCTCGTCGTTCAGGAAGATGCCGCGATAGTTCACCGCAGGCTCACCGTCGGTATAGACGCCGGGACGGACGCAGACAGCCTCGCGGGTCGGTACGGGCACGTCGGCCCACCAGTACCAGGGCGATACACCCATCTGGCGGGACAATTCATAAATGCCGTAGATAGTGCCGCGCTTGTCGCTGCCGGCAATGAGCAGCACGTCGCCTTCGATGCCCTCAAGGGGTGAGTGGAGGGTGGTGATGATGTATTTCTCGCGGACGCCTTCCAGCTGCTTCTTGTCTAACTTCTTGGCTTTTATCAGTTGCTTGATGAGGGGACTTTGGTCGGCCGAGCCGATGATGATCTTCACGCCGGCAGCAGCGGCGGTAACTTTATCGGGCTTCACCCCAACGACTTTTTCGAAGTCGGTCTGCAGGTTTTCCACGGCCATCAGTACGCCCTTGTGGTCGTCGTCGCTGCACCAGATGACGGGCGTCGCACTGCCGGCGGCGTAAAGGGTAAGGCCGTCTTCGGACGGAGCAAAGGTGACAAACCGGTCGGCGGCCTGCACGGACCATACCGACATCCATAAGATAAGGAATAAGGTAGAAATGTATTTCATGGCATTTTTTAGTTAATCTGGTTACAAAAATAACATCTTTCGGGCAAACAGACCTTACGGATACGTTACATATACTTATATATACGTTACATCACAGCTGTTATTGGGCTACAGAAAGGCTCTCTATAGCAGAACAACTCCGTGTGACAACCGGCACAACTGCCGGCGCGGACGGGAAAGAGAACAGGCAACAACACCGCTGCGCCCCGGCTGCACAGCTGCTGCACACAGGCTGCAGAGTTGCTGCAAGCAGGTTGCAGAACTACTGCAAACAGGTTGCAGAGCCGCTGCAAACAGCTTTGCAGTAACGCTGCAAACAAGCTTGCAGTAACACTGCACACAGGCTTGCAGTCGGACTGCAACCTGCATGCAGCGGCGTTGTGTCCTGCCGGGCAGGATACAACGCGCCGTATGGTCAAGGGGAATTACCAGACTAAGGCTTGCTCGTAGCCGTCGAAACGGGGTGCCGCGGCCAGTCCCATGTCGCGGAAGACAACTGCTATCCGGCGTTGTTCTTCGGGAGTGATGAGCCGCTTGCCACTGCGGCTGAGGTAGAAATAGCGTTCGCACGAGAAACAACCCACTACGCGGGCACGCACTTCGGTGGCCTGCTTCACGGGGACTTCGTCGAACAGGTGCATCATTCCCCGGGCAAAGCGTACCGGTGTGTCGGGACGGTAGAGGGGACAGGCGGAAAGGTCGGGCAGCCGATCGACGTAGCAGGCGTTGACCGTATGCAGGGTCTGGGGTTGCGGGTCTTCGCTCTGTTCGAGCAGACGGGCGGCTATGGCGCGCAGACAAGTGGCGCACTTGGGGCATTTGTCCCGGCCTGCAAAACAATAGGCGTAGGCACGGGGCACATCTTGTAGCTGTATCATAAGGATTCTTTTTTGGTTTGTATCATCTTCAGGTACCGACCGATTACTTCGGCCGACTCGCTGGTTTCGCCCTCGAAGCGGGCTCGCAGTTCGGGAAAGTCGGACAGCAATTGCAGCATCTTCTCCTTGCCGACAAATTCGGAACGGCCCGTCTCGGGGTCGAGCTCGTAATATACACGGTCGTGCACAAGTCCCGAAGCGGCAATGGCGTCGCCTACCTCGCCTCCCAACTTGGCGGCATTGGCGGGCATCAGCGTACTGGTGGCCGCCTGTCCTACGGGTTGTGCGGAGAAATAAATCTTCCCTCCCACCCACATGGCGGGCGCATACCACTGGCCGAAACGGTAGCGCTTGTAGCGCATCTTGCGGCAATTGACGTAAAGTGCCGTGTCCACGCGCACGGCATAGCAGCGCTTGCGCAGGTAACGGCTCATGCCCGAGTTCTCGGGAGCCGTAATGCGGTAGTCGGCACCGCCCATCAGATATATCTGATTCTTCGAGCGCCGCTCCACTTGCAGGGTTGTCACCGTGTCGCCCTGCTCCTCACGCAGTTCTTTCAGGTTGGCATACATGATTTGCTGCGCCGTGCAGGGCAAAACGCCCCCCAAGATGCTCAGCAACAAAGTCCATAATACGACCCTTTTCTTCATATCGGCTGTCTTTATTTAACGATTTTTCCGTGTTAAAGGTAGTCTATTTTGGAAAAACCTGCAAGAATGAGACAAAAAGATTGTATCAGCCATTCCCAGAAGACTCCTGCAATCACTCTCCCCGCTGCAGTTTCAACAAAGTCTCGGCATAATTGCGTCCCAACTTCCGGTATCCTTCGGGCGAGAAGTGGAACACATCGGCAGGCTCTACGGCACTGCCTACCCCCGTACAGCCTTCCGAAGAAACCACATGGGCAGTAGGTATCACATCGGGCACAGTGGCTATGATGCTGTTCATCCCCCAGCAAAGCCCGCCTTCCTCCTGACGCAGCATCTCGCCAATCAGTATGGGCACCTCGGCAGCCTCCAGCCCTAAGTCGGCCAACAGGTCACCATATATCTTCTTCACCTTGCCCGGCCAGTCCTGCTGCATGTTGTTCGATTCGCCCTGATGCAGCAAGATGCCTTTAATGACACCTTCCTGCTGTGCCAGCCGCGCCATCTCGACCAACTTGCCGTAAGGCCAGCCACCGTAGGCATTCATCAGCCCCTGCTGCCAGGCATCAGCATTCTGATAGTAGTCGGTATAATGGTCCTTGTCGAAAGCGTCGATACCTGCTCCGCCCAAAGCCACCACAATCACTCCAACCCTGATGTCCGGATTGTCTGCCACCAGCGTGCGGCCGAAATAATCGGCAGGCGTCAAGCCAGTTTCGGCACGGCACAACGGCGGCACAGCCGTATACCACTGCCCCGGCACGCGGTTCCAGTTGCCCGCAACGACAGCCATCATGCGGAAACGCTCGTCCACTCCTTCCAGATCCTGCGGCTCGATAGCCGTATAATCGGGACGGGCGTACCCCTCCATATTCGATTGTCCGAAACACAAATAAATGTGGAAGTTGGGATCGGCACCAGTCTCCGGTTCATTGGTCTCTTCAGAATCTCCGGGTCCGTCGGGAACAACCGGCGGTGTATTTCCGTCCAACTCGGGTTCATTACTACAACCAGGCAAGGCCCACGCCAGCATTGCCGCCAAAAAATAAAAAGCAAGTCTTTTCATACTATTAATGTTACGTTCTAAGGTATATGCTTCTACTCTCTCCTCTGCCCCAACTGACAACGGCCCATTGAAGCAAACGCACAAAAATAGCCCCATGCCCTCAGGCAGACAAAGAAACATGTTACAAATACTTTCGATGAGGTAACATCCGGCTTAAAATATATTAAAAAGCTCCATTCCTTTTGGGGGAACAGCTTGTAAGTCGGGGGGATGGCCGCTTAAAAACAACCTTTTGCTTTGTAGCCCCCTCACCTTTCCATATCTTTGCCCTCACAAAAAAACATAGCAAACCCATGGACAACATTCAACAGATAGCTGCCCGCTACCGCAGTCAGGTAGAAGAGGCGCAACAGGAACTCAACCGTGTGCAACAACGCATTTACCGCATCGGGACGCTACGCGTCGTACTGTTCGTGGCCTGCGTGGCCGGACTGATTTACTTTTGGGACGAGAGCTGGAGCGTGCTTTGCGCCATTGCAGTTGTCACCATGCTCCCTTTCCTGCTCCTGATCAAGCGACACAATCGCCTGTTTGCCCGCAAAGACTACCTGGAAAAGAAAGTGGAAGTGAACCAGCAGGAACTGGCCGCGCTGGACTATGACACCTCGGCCTTCGACGGCGGCAATGAATACACTGATCCCACCCACCTGTATACGTTCGACCTCGATGTCTTCGGGCAGCGTTCGCTGTTTCAGTACATCAACCGCACCTGCACGCAACCCGGCAAAGTCCGGCTCGCCTCCTGGCTGAACAAGCATCTGGAGAACCGCGAAGAAATTGTCCGTCGTCAGGAGGCCGTACGCGAACTGGCTGCCGAACCCGTGTTCAGACAACGCTTCCGCATACTGGGTCTGCTCTACAAAGGAAAGAAAGCCGACGAAAACGAACTGCGTGCCTGGGCCGAAAGCCCCAGCATCTTCCGGAAAAGACGAGTGCTGCGCCTGCTGCCCGCACTGGTAACGGGTGTCAATGCCTTGTGCCTGCTGGCCGTAGTCTTCGGACTGCTGTCGGGCACCGTGTGGGGAGTCGTCTGGATGGCATTCGTCGTAGGTAGTTTCGCCTTTACGGGAAAAGTCACCAAGATACAGTCAGTCTACGGCAAGAAGCTCCAGATACTCGGCACCTATGCCAACCTGCTGAAGCTGATGGACAAGCAAGACGTACAAGCCCCGTTGCTGAAGAGTATCAAAGAGGAAATTGGTGGCGAACAGCGGAAAGCCTCACAGTCCATCCGACAGCTCAGCAAACTGATGAACGAGCTGGACCAGCGAAACAACATGTTCATGTACGCCGTGCTCAATGGTTGCTTCTTCTGGGAACTGCGACAAATCATGCGCATCGAAGCCTGGAAAGAACAGCATGCCGCCGAACTGCCCCGCTGGCTCAACGCTATCGGAGAGATGGATGCCCTCTGCTCGCTGGGTACCTTCGCCTACAACCACCCGGGCTACGTCTACCCCGCCTTCACCGACAAGCCTTTCTGCTTCCGCGGCACCGCACTGGGTCATCCGCTGATGCACCGCGACCGCTGCGTGCGCAACGACATCGACATCGCCAAGCGACCTTTCTTCATCATCATCACCGGAGCCAACATGGCGGGTAAGAGTACTTACCTGCGCACCATCGGAATTAACTACCTGCTGGCCTGCATCGGTGCTCCGGTCTTTGCCCGCGAACTGCAACTCTACCCTGCCCGCCTCGTCACCAGCCTGCGCACCAGCGACTCGCTCAACGACAACGAATCCTATTTCTTCGCCGAACTGAAACGTCTGAAACTCATCATCGACAAACTGCAGGCAGGCGAAGAGCTCTTCATCATCCTCGACGAAATACTGAAAGGTACCAACTCGATGGACAAGCAGAAAGGTTCGCTCGCCCTCATCCGCCAGTTCATGACGTTACAAGCCAACGGCATCATCGCCACACACGACCTGCTGCTGGGTACGCTGGCCGATGCCTACCCCGACGACATCCGCAACTTCTGCTTCGAAGCCGACATCAAGGACAATGAACTGTCCTTCTCGTACCGGCTCCGTCCCGGCGTAGCACAGAACATGAATGCCTGCTTCCTGATGAAGAAGATGGGAATAGCCATGACGGAATAGGCACAAGCGACAGGAATATAAAAAAAGGGATCGGCCGGATAACAGCCAATCCCCTACAAAGCTTAAAGTCAAGTCTAAACCTGTCGCAGGTATCTTATTTACATTTTAGATATAAAAGTTGAAAGTGCAGCTGCCTCCGTTCCGGTGAAATACTTCACTTTGGTTACAGGAGTATACGTATACGGAACAAACTGGAACAGCTGAACAGCCACAAACTTACTGTCTTTGGTAATCATCACGTCCATACGCACATTACCGCTGGCACCGCTCTTCACGCCTGCCACCTCGGCCGATAAGTTGTCGAGCATATCTGTCAGACGATTCAGATATTTCAGATCGAAAAACAGGCTACGTTCGGTAGCCACACTGCCGGTAGGCAGATAAATCAACTGTTTCGACTTCCAGAAGATACGGAAAATTCCTCCCAATATCAGCACCGTACCACATACCATAAGGGCCATACTAGCCGTAGAAGTATTGTCAGTCATGCCAAAAACAGCAACAAACAAAAAGATTCCCAAGAGTACCATTACCCCCGAATAGAGCAAAGAAGCAACACTGGTACGCTTTACAATGTCAGGATGAGTTAATGTGAAAATAGTTGTGTTAGAAGTTTGAGTCGCCATAATATTTGTCATCAGAAGTTACGAAAAGAGTGTAATTTATTGGAAATGAGCATTGGGTAATCGCTCATAATAGTAATAGGTTACGAATTAGTTAGTTATCTACTGCATTATTCTTCTGTGCGTTGCGTAACCTTCAAAGAACTCTTCGT
>NZ_FR883040.1:0-2127 GCF_000435115.1 Bacteroides sp. CAG:633
TGAGCAAACAGATTGGGATATTTATCGGGATGTATATCAAGACTTACAAATCCGTAAAGAAAAAGAAGGTAAATCTAAGTATGCCATTCAAATAAGTGAACGTTGGGATGAGTTGCAATTTATAGGTTTGAATTGTTGCTTATATTATGAAGAAGGAAATGATTACGACTATCGAGGAATAGGTAGCTATCCCTATTTGTCAGAGATTTTAGGCATGGAAATCATCATCAATAGCAATATTGTGCTTTCATTAGAAGAATTGACAGCAGGCTTACTTTGGGAAATTACGTATGACAAGCGTAATGGATTAATGGATGTTGATATGGAACATTTGACCTTTAAGTATTTGCTTACACGTTTCTGTTTTGATGATATTTTAAGTGATTTCAAAAGCTTGTATCAAAGGAATGCACCCAAATCGTTTCTGAAGATAGATTGGGAAGCTTATCGAAAAGTGTATCAGTATCTTCAGTTGCTTGAACCGTCAGAGTCAAAGTATTGCATCTATCTGGCATCCCGCTGGGAAGGATGCTCGCCTTTGATTGATATGAATTGTTCCATCTACGATAAAAATAGGGATGAAATTTGTCAGCCTATGGCAACATATCCTAAATGGTCGGAAATATTAGGCATGAGGATTATCATTGAATATGATATAGTAATCAGACCACAAGAACTGACCGCCGGATTGCTTTGGGAAATCACTTATTACGGAGAAATGGAAGAAATGATTCAAGAGCATCTTGAAAAACTGTTCAAATAGCTGATTTTGTAGAAGGAACTCACAAAAAGGAATAGTATGACAAAAGATTTATTCGACAAATACATCTGGTTGGTAGATACTATCTACAGAGCCGGAAAAATCACGTTTGAGGAAATTAACGAGCGTTGGCTTCGTTCACGATTGAGTGAAGGGGAAGATATTCCATTAAGGACTTTTCATAACTGGCGTATAGCCATCGAACAAGTGTTTGATATAAATATCAACTGCAACCGAAAGGGAGGTTATTACTACTATATTGAGAATGCGGATGATATGCAAAAGGGAGGTGTCCGCAACTGGTTACTTAATACGTTTGCGGTCAATAACCTGATAAACGAAAGCCATCATTTGAAACGCAGGATTCTGTTTGAAGAGATTCCTTCCGGCAGAAAATATCTCACGTCTGTTATTGAAGCCATGCGTGACGGCTTAGAAATAGAATTATATTATCAAAGCTATTGGTATGAGGAACTAAGTACCTATACGCTGCAACCTTATTGCATCAAAGTATTTAAGCAAAGATGGTATGTCATTGGTTTCTGCAAAGAACGGAATAATATCCGTACCTTTTCTTTGGATAGAATACAGCAACTGACTACTTTAGACACGAAGTTTGTTTATCCTAAAGATTTTGCCCCGGAAGCCTACTTTGCAGACTATTTCGGCATTATGATTGAAAACAAGAAACTAGAAACGATTCGGATTAAAGTCTATGGGATGCATGTACAGTATATTCGTGCTTTGCCTTTGCACCATTCCCAATACGAAATTGAGACAACGGAAGATTATTCTATCTTTGAGTACCGTATGAAAACAACCTTAGACTTCCGACAGGAATTACTTTCAAGAGGGGCGGATGTGGAGGTGCTTGCTCCTTTAACTTTTCGGGAAGAAATGATTCAATCTGTGGAGAAAATGAGTTCATTATACAATAAACAGTAATCTCACATGCAAATGAAAAAGAAATATACAGATGCTCAATCCTATTTTCAAGATTGGGCACAAGTCAAAAGGAAAGAAGTGCAAAATATGGAAGAATCCATGCGGAAAAATCCATTATATCAGAAGAAAGTGAACCCAATGGATGATGAAACTTGGTCAGAGCAATTTCATTTCATACTTCGCAAAGGACTCTCTGAAAAAGAATGGAAAGCGTATCAAAAGGGCATAAGGAAAGACCGCTTACAGATTTGGGCAATGTTCATGAATGAGAATTCGGACTACGATTATCATTATTTCTTAAATCTATTGAAATTCAAATTAGAATGGATTATTTTCTACTGGGAGAACTTTGGTCATTTAGCTCGTGCGGAACATGATATTAGCCGTATGCGAATTGCTACAAAACTTTTGTATATTATCAT
>NZ_FR883041.1:0-53378 GCF_000435115.1 Bacteroides sp. CAG:633
TGCTCGATGGCATCGGCAGCCGCCAACCAACTGTTCGGAGGAAGCCCCGCCCAAATAGAGTATGCTGCCGAAATGGGACTGGAACACCACCTGGGCATGACGTGCGACCCCGTGTGCGGACTGGTTCAGATTCCTTGCATCGAGCGCAATGCCTATGCCGCCGCCCGTGCGTTGGACGCCAATCTCTACTCGTCGTTCACCGACGGTATGCACCGCGTTTCGTTCGACAAGGTAGTCGACGTAATGAAGCAAACGGGCAACGACCTGCCTTCACTCTACAAGGAAACCAGCGAAGGCGGACTGGCCAAGGATTACCGCCCGATGTAAACACACGGTGAACAGACTGTTCGGCCCCTTCCCAACAGGAGTCCGCCTGCCTGAAATAAGACTTGTCGCCGACAACAACCAGTGTACAACTTACTGCATCCTGCTTGCAGCTTCACTGCAAACGGGGATGCAGTGACACTGCAAAGCCGTGTGCAGTCGCACTGCAAACAAGGATGCAGTAACGCTGCAACCTGTGTGCAGTAACGCTGCAACCTGCGTGCAGTAACTGTGCAACCTGCATGCAGCGACAGTGCAACGTGTATGCAGTAACCGCAACCCGTAAGCTTGGCGGAACAAAGGCTTGCCGACAGACAATATAACAAAAAGGGTGTGTCAAATCAAGAGACACACCCTCACACACCGATGGCCGGTATTACCATCAGTCGTCAATATCGATCAGCTGACCTTTCTTGTTGAATTTCAGAGAAAGTCCGTTGCTCAATCCCACTTCCACTTCGCCGCGGTCGCGTTCAATCTTATTGCAGGTTACGCCCGGATACTGTGTTCCGATAAACGTCTTGGCATACGAAGGAACTAACGCTTCCGGCAAAACACCCCGTTTGCAGTCTACTTCTTCCCAACTGCCCTTACCGTCGAATTCGATCTTGGTACGGTCGGTCATCACTACTTCATAAGTCTTCGAAAACAGCTCGCTTTCCACTTTAATATACGAAACTTTTCTGTCGCCGAAATACTGTTTGATGAAAGTCTGGGCCGCAGCCGGAAGATCCTTCGGGTTCATGGTTATCACGTCACTGGCTACAGAGAATTGGATTGTCAGAAGAGCCATCACTAAGAATGCAAAAATCTTTTTCATACGCTTTGTTTTTTAATGTAGGGTTAAATACTTGTTTTACTAATTTTGATACTGCAAAGAAAGTATACGATTTAGGAAAGAATTGGGAAAAACAGAACACTTTCTGTCCTTTTACACTATTTAACCAACGAAAAGACATGCAAACCTTCTTCCCAACGATACGTCAGCCGAAGCGAACTGTTCGAAGCAATGGCCTGACTGATGGCAAGGCCCAATCCGTTCGACTCCTTCTTGCGATCCACGCTGTGGGCAAAGCGGCGGAATAAAGTATCGGCATTCAATGGGACTGTACCAGTGTTCTTTATTACAAGTGACAAAGGCGTCGTTTCGACCACCAGCCGGCCACCGTCTACGTTGTGCAGCAGTGCGTTCTTCACCAGATTGCTCACCAGAATATGTGCCAGCGAGGCATTACAGCGAACGATAAAAGGACTCTCCCCTTTCACCCGCTCCAACACAATCTGCTTATGCTCGTAGATGTCCATCAGGTCGGGAAGCAACTCGTCCAGAATATCGTCTACCGACACGTCTTCCGTCTCGGCATACTGGCCGTTCTCGATGCGCGACAGTAGCAACAATGCTTTGTTCAACTTCACGGCACGACCCAGTGTAGAGTAAATTGCATCGAGTTCCTTCAGCTGTTCTTCGTTCATGCCTTCACTTTCGGCCAGCAGTTCCAGCTTGCCGCGGGCAATGGCCAACGGCGTCTGCAGTTCGTGCGACGCGTTTTCAATGAACTGTTTCTGTTCCTCGTAAGCCTTATGGCTGCGCGAAGCCATGTCGAAAGCTGCATTGCCCAGCAGGCGGAACTCGCGTATGCCGGTCTCGTTCTCCAGCGGAGGAACCTCACCACCGGGTTGCAGGCGTTGCAGCCAGTCCATCAGACGGTTCATCGGTTTGAATATTTTCTGCAGGATAAGGCGGGTACCAATCGTAGTGCAGCACAGGAAGAGGGCAAACAACGCCAGCAGATACCACAGCATGGCATTGACCATGTCGTCGCGTTCGAGGGTCGAAATCATCAGTTCCAGTTCATAGAACTGTCCGTCGGGCATTCGGAAAGCAGTACGGTAGACACGCACCGGTTCGTCCTCGTTCTCGCTTTCCACATAGACAAACGAATCGTAGAACATGTCGCGATAGTGCTCACCTTCCTTCACCGAGATAGGACGGAAATAGTAAAAAGACATCAGATTATCGCCCTCGGTCTGAAGAGTGGCAGGGTCGTACAGGGCATTGTTGATGATTATCTGGGCATAATTCTCCAGGGTGTCGTCGGTCTCGTCCATCACCTCGTAAATAATGGTATAATAGAACAACACACCCCACACAGCCATCAGCCCCAGCAGCCAGAGCGACAGCTTGCGATAGGTATAGTGCAGTAGCTTCATACTTCCGACAGTTTATATCCGAAGCCGTAAACAGCTTTCAGTTCCACCGTGGCGCCAGCCTGCTTCAGCTTCTTGCGCAGATTCTTCACCTGCGAATAGATAAAGTCCAGCGAGTCGGCCTGATCGATATTGTCGCCCCACACCGATTCGGCCAGGCTCATCTTGTTGATGACGCGGTTGGGATTGACCACGAAGTAGTAGAGCAAATCGAATTCTTTCCGGTTCAGTTGCAGGGCAACACCCTCAACCGTAGCCTGACGCTTGTCGGGATAAAGCAACAGATTGCCTATCGACACACTGGTATCGCCATTGTTCTGCCGCCGGCGTATCAGCGACTTGATGCGTGCGTTCAGTTCGGCCAGATGGAAAGGTTTGGTCAGATAGTCGTCAGCTCCCAGCTCCAGCCCGTCTACCTTGTCGTCGAGCGAATCCTTGGCCGAGATAATAAGTACACTGTCGCTGCGACGCAGGCGTTTCAGCTCACGAAGCAGGTCAAGGCCGCTACCGCCGGGCAGCATAATGTCCAGCAGGATGCAGTCGTAGTCGTAATCATTGATTTTGTCGAGTGCCGAGTAGTAGTCGGCAGCAGTCTCTACGACAAACTTTTCTTTCAGGAGCGAGGCACGGATGGTTTCGCGCAAGTCCTGTTCGTCTTCAACAATCAGTATTTTCATGGCCACAAAGGAAATTCACAATTCTGGAATCTTTTAGGAATTACTGTGCATCTTCATCCTGATACAAATCCTCCAACAGTTCCTCCTGTACCATCGACACCTTCCCGTCGGGAGTTACCGTAATCCTCAAAGGAATATAAAGATCGGTTTGCGGATAGCAAACACTGGCCGCATAAATGAACCCCTGAGAAGTAGTCTGATCGAACACCAGCCCTTCGAGAATGGAGTTCTTCAGGAACTTTGCATCGACCAGCGAGGCAAAGGTCTCTTTGGTGAATTCCTTGTCGAGCACCGTACGTTCGCCACAGGTAAGGCGCAGCCTGATGCGATTGTCTACAAACTTCTCGCCCTGCTCGTTGACAACCAGCGGAAGGCTTTCGTCGGGCTGACGCTTGACGACCGAAACATACTTCTTCCCCCGATAATCAATCGGAGTCTTTATATCGGACACTTGCATGCGCTGCGGTCCTTTTGCGTCCAGACTATCTTGGGTAAGTACCTGTAAATCGTCGGCCTTATCTTTCTTGGAAGACGAACAGGCGGCCAGTAAGCCAATCGCAACCCATGCAAACAAATAGAGGAATCTCTTCATTTTCTTTTCTTAATTTATATCGCTTGACCCCGCAAAGATAGTGAAAGTCGAATGCAAAAAAATAAGCTTGCTTAATTTTTTTGCTGAGACGCATCCTATCTTATCTAAAGATAGTGAAAGGTGAGTGTAGAGACAAATGAAAACCAAAGTTTTCAAATTTGTCTATGCCGAACCGCATCCTATCTTATCTAAAGATATGAAAAGTGAGCGCAGAGCAAAATCCCAAACAAAAAAGGAATGCAAACCAGACAAGCCACGTTTTCTTCCGGCTTGCCCAGTTCACATTCCTCCTGTCAAACAACTAACTTTTAGAAAGTAACAGGCATCAGAACTTTACCGTCACCTTCTTACCCTTATAATCAACTACCTTTTCTTTTCCGTCCGGAGTGCGAACCGTAAACTTGCGTTCAGCCAGCATTCCTTCGTAAGCACCCTTGCGTGCACCAATGGTCAGGGTGCGTTTGGCATCGTTCCAAGTCATAGGAATCTCGGTGTAAGCACCCGACTCGTAATTGTAATTGTCGCCTTCGTCTTCGTAAAGAACAAAGTCACCATTAGCACCCGGATAGACGCGTACTACCAGATTATCCCATTTCTTCTCGCCAGTATATTGCACATCAGGACCTATAGGAACAATGCTTCCGGCACGTACAAAGAGAGGAATACGGCCAAGAGTTGTCTTAATTTTCAGGTTCTGGCCACCTTCCGAGAAGTCGTTGGTCCAGTAATCGTACCATCCGCATCCGGCAGGCAAGTAAACCTCCATCTCCTTGGATTGAGTAAAGTCGGCATTCAGGACGGGAGTTCCCTTACCTTTGTTTCCTTGTCCCCAGCCTTCATTCTCTTTCAGCTGTTTCTGCTTCTGTTCGGGAGTGTACTGGGCATGCAGAACCGGTGCTACCAGCAGCGACTTACCAAACATATATTCATTGCCGATGTTCCATGTCTTCTTGTCGTTCAGGAAGTCCATGAAGAGCGCACGCATGAAAGTTGACTGACGATGGCTGACTTCCCATGCTGTAGAATACAGATAGGGCAACAGCGAATAACGCAGTTTCACGGCATCGACCAACGCATCGTAAACCGGCTCGCCGGCCTTGCCATACCAGTAAAACTCACGAGACACGTCGGCACCATGGCTACGCATCATCGGACAAAAAGCTCCGAACTGTACCCAACGGACATACAATTCCTGATACATAGGATTCTTTGTAGCACTGTTGTCGCCAAAACTTGCATTGTACGAACCGGCAAAGAAGCCACCCAAGTCGGAATTCCAGTGCGGCATACCAGTCAGCGAGAAGTTCAGTCCGGCAGTCACCTGACGGCGGAACATATCCCACGACGACTGAACATCGCCCGACCATACATTAGAACCATAACGCTGTTGTCCCAGGAAGCCCGAACGGGTCAGGATAATCACACGTTTGTCTTTGGTTACTTCGCGTTGGTGATCAGAAACACCACCTACCGTCACTAACGGATAGGCATTGCGCACACTGCGGTAAGAGCCCAGATAAGTCTGACGGTCAAAGTCGCTGTCCTTATGGTTGAAGTGGTCAGGTTCAGTAGAATCCATCCACCAGCCATCCATACCCAACTGGAAGATACCTTTGTTCAGATGATCCCAATAAATGTCGCGAGCCTTCGGACTGTAAGCATCGTATACACGTACACCCGACGGATATTCTGGATTGGGCGGCCAGCCTTCTACTCCGGATTGCGGCCATGTCTCAATGTCGAACAACAAGCCTTCCTTATCCAATGCACGGTAAGGTTTCGTGGCCGGTCCGAAAGAAGACCAGATAGAAATCATCATGTGTGCATTCAGCGCATGTACATCGTCAATCATCTGCTTCGGACGGCTGAAAGTCGGATTCTGGAAGTCCATGGCGTTCCACAGATAATTGTGTCCCCAATATTGCCAGTCCTGAATAATACAGTCCAAAGGAATGCCCAGTTCGCGGTACTTCTTTACTACTCCTACTGTTTCTTCCTGGCTTTTATAGCGTTCCTTGCTCTGCATGAAACCGTAGCTCCACAACGGCATCATGGGCACTTCGCCCGTCAGCGCACGTACCTGTGCAATAACACCGTCGGCCGAACCGCCGTACATGAAATAGTAATCAATGCATTCGCCTACTTCCGAACGGAAAGAAGTTTCCTTTTCGTTATCGGTATAGGTAGTAGCTGAATAATTGTCCCAAAATACGCCATAGCCTTTGGTCGACTGGAAAATGGGAGATACATCTTCCACATTGCCCTGTACCAGTACTTTGGTCATATTGCGCTGCATCATCTGACCGTTCTGCAACTGTCCGAGACCGTAGAGGCCTTCTTCTTTATCTACCGTAAAGCCCTGATACACGGAGTAAGTGGACTTTCCTGCATCGTTGAAGGGAGTAAAAGCCTTGTTGTTCTCCTGCTCCTTCAGCAACAGACTACCGTCTGTCTTTGCATACGACAATACACCCGTCTTCGTATCAAGCGTCACCACCAGCACGGGACTCTTCATGACAATCTCGCCATTGCCCGATGTAGACACTTTTACGTCCGACTTCTCTGGAAGAGCAATCACCGAAAGACTCTTCTTTTCTACCGTCTTGCCCTGCGGAGTCTTCAACACCCGCAAGCTGTTGGGATTGAACCACTGTACTTCCACATCCACCTGCTTGCCGGGAATGGAAGTCTTGATTCCGTTTTCTGTCTGCTGATAGGTTTGCGCCCAGCTCCAGGCTGCACACAGACAGAAAGCCATTGTTGCAATGTTTCGCTTCATATTTTTACCTTATTTATATATTACTTAATTTCCCACCAATCCAACATAAAGAGGTTACCTTTCTGCATGGGTGAACCTTTGAATACGAAATACAGGTCGTGTACGCCTTGCACACTCTTCAGCTTAGTCTCGAATTCGCGCAATTCGCCCTTGGTATGGTCAATCTTTACAGTACCGATGCAAGTACCGTCCTTGGAGTCAAGACGTATTTCCATAAAGCCGCCATAAAGATGGCAGGAAGCTGAAACCTTAAACGAAGAAGCACCTTTCTTGAAATCAACGCCTTTCACCATCAGATATTCGCCTTCGTCAATGTCGGTCACCAGCTGATTCCAATGATCGCGTGCCCAAGGATTCTTTTGAGTAGTTTTCAGGCCATATCCCCATGCCATGGTTTCAGCCTCAACCTTCCGATAAGGATTGAAGTTTTCTATCTGTTCCAGCTTACAATCCTGGAAGTAAGGCAATTCCTTGATTGTACCATCGGCATTATATTCCATTTCGGCTGCCGACACCGAACGACGCTCGGCATGACGGCTGGTCTGGAAACGGAAGATGTCGTAGTTCTGACCAAAGCAATAGGATTTGCCCTTGTAATCAATAATACCGGGGTGATTGCCACGGGTGCGAGGCGTATGATCCATGATGTGACCCTTATACTCCCACGGACCTGTAGGACTGTCGCTCATGGCATAACCAATACCTTCGGGACAGCAGGTGGAAGCAAAAGCCAGGTAATAATGTCCGTTGCGCTTGTAGAACCAGGGGCCTTCCTGATAGTCTTGTATCTTCGGAAGTTTCACAATGTCGCCCGAATAAGAAATCATATCCTCGTTGAGCTTTACATAATACGTATTAGGATTTCCCCAGTACATATAAGCCTGACCGTCATCATCGACAAATACACTCGGGTCGATATCGTCCCAATGTTCCTTCTGCCAAACCAGTGGTTTTCCAATAGGATCTTTGAACGGTCCGTAAGGAGAATCGCTCACCAATACGCCGATACCATGACCGTGAATCGGGCAATACATGTACCACTTTCCGTTACGGTGTACCACGCTGATAGCCCAAGCGCCGTTATCGCCTTTATACCACTTATTAAAATCCCGCAATGAAGCAACCGGACCACGATCCTGCCAATTCACCATATCGGTCGAAGTATAGAGCAGCCAGTTCTGCATCTTAAAGCCTTCGGCATCGTCCTCGTCGTGACTTGTGTAAAGATAAATCGTATCGTTATAAACCAGCGGTGCTGGGTCGGCCGTATATTTAGTCTGAATAATGGGCATATTCAATTTGGGCCACTCACTATTGGCATTTTGTGCCATCATCAACCCGGACACACCTAAAAGCAGTCCGGCAATTCCTAATTTTACTCTTTCCATGATATAGATGTAATTGATTTAACAACTGGAGCAAAATTAGTGAAAAACAGCTGTAGAAGGGGGATACAAATGTTGAAACAAACAACACTCTCGTTGAAAAAGGCACTTTATTTACTTATTCCTTATGCTATTGACGTACTGCGAAGGCCGCACACCAAACTCTTCCTGAAAACACTTACTGAAATAACTCGATGTACTGAAACCTACGCTATCGGTTACTTCGGCCACCGTATAGCCCTGTTCCAGCAATCGAGCGGCACGTTTCAAACGAACGGAACGGATGAAGTTTGTCGGAGTTTTTCCAACCACAGCCACCAACTTCCGATACAATCCTGTGCGATCCATTCCCATGTCGTGGCTCAATATTTCTACGGAATACTCCGGATTATTCAGGTTCAATTCGACAAAGTGCAATGCCTTTCGTATAAACGCTTCGTCAACATCGGTCAGCAGCGTCTGTTCGTCCGTCTGCTCCTCCGATGCCGTACGCAACTGCTCCTTCCGAACTTCCTGCTGCTCCAGCAACCGCCGCATATCAACCAGCAGTTCTTCCAGCTTCAACGAACTTTCATCGGCAGGAAGCGGCAACAATACACCTTCGGAAAGCTGACTCACTACAGACTTCAACTCGGAGACATTCTGCTGTATGACTTGCAACTGAATCTTGTCCCTCCCCTCATCCGTATGTTTTAATAAAGAATCCAACGGGACAGCAATCTTTTTAATCGGCTCTTCCAGTTCCTGATTGATGTTTTGGAGGAATGTAGTCTTCATCTCGTCCAACCGTTCTTTCTGTTCGCGTACCAGAATACGACGTTTGCGCTTGATATACCCCATGAGAAGCAGACAGATACTTCCTGCCAGCAGAAGCACATAGATCGTAATAGCATATCCGGTACGCCAAAAGGGAGTTTTCACCAGAATATGAAGCTGGGCATAATGCTCCGTCCAAGTCTTGTCATTACCTGCCGCACGCACCTTGAAGACGTAATCTCCGGAAGGCAAATCGGTGTACGTCGCATATCCCTTGCCGTCGGCCGAGTGAATCTCGCGTTCCGCCTTGTCGATGCCCTCCAGCTGATAGCGGTAATAGGTCTGTGTAGGGTTTGCATAGTTCATGGCCGAAAACTCTATGGTAAAGAAGTTCTGGTCATGCTCCAACACAATATCACGAGTCACCGTCATAGGACGCTCCAATATCACATTTCCATGATATGCCTTGCCACTCTCTATCCGCTCACCAAACAGGCTAAAACCCACGAACAAAGGGAAATATGTTGTCGGTTCTTCTACCACGGACGAAGGATTCAGACGGTTGAAGCCATCAATTCCACCCCAGTACAACGTTCCGTCCGAGGCTTCAAAAACAGAACGCTCACAAAACTCATTGGCTATAACCCCATCAAAGCTATTGAAATTCACAAAAGTGTACAGCGTGTCATTGGCCGTCCGTTGAACCGTCAATCTGCTGATGCCGTTAGCCGTCGAAATCCACACCGCACCATCGGAAGTACGGATAACAGAACGTACGGAGTTGTTCACCAGACCATCCGACGTATAAAAGATACGTTGCCGACCCGTAACCGCCTCCCACAACATAAGTCCGTCTTCCAATCCTATCCAGAAACATCCCTGTCCGGCATCGGCAATCGCATGGCAAGGATGACAAGACGGATAGAAATCGGTCTTCCCGCTTTGCCTGTCACTGACAAACCATCCGTGACGCGTAATGCCGGCCAATGTATCGTGGCCTGCAACGACCGTCTGAAGGATAGCTTCGTCAGTCTCCTGTATCTTCAGGTCTGGTTTTGCATCGGCAAAAGGAAGTCTTTCCCGACAAACGGACAATTCCCCAAGCGAGGGAGCAAAAAGATAATCCTGATCGTCGGATCTGACTATTATCTTCCCGGCAGCAGTCTCAGCAAATCCCTTCACAGCCACCGCTTCCTCGTCCGACAGAGGAAACAAAGCCTTACCGATATTCTGAAAGCGGAACCGGTTTGGATGATAATAGAACAGACCGCGGTTCAGCGTGCCTATCCACATGCCTCCCTGACGGTCGTTATAAAATGTACTTACCTCTGTATCAATCTTCTGTCCGTCTACCAGCTTTAAGGTAGGGATATATTGTTTCTTTTTCAAATCAGCCGAGATATTGATCAGACCTTCCGGACCACTGACCCAGATGCTTTTGTCACGGTCAATAGACAGATAGTTGAACCAGGCATCCGTACTCATCACCACTTCCCAGTTCTTTTTGTCCACATCATAATTCAGCATTATTCCACCCGAATATCCGTTGCATAACTGATAGAAAGAATGCTCACCCTGCACAACATACGACGTATTTCCATAGTGCCCCGCCGGCAGCCCCTCGGGCTGTTCGAGCCGATAAAGTTCTTTCCCTGATGCAAGATCGTGGCAGACCAGCGTACCGGAACGGTAAAACAGATACAGCTTGCCTTCGAGCACACCCAAATCATAAAGCTGATCGTCACTTCCTGAAACATTCCGCATGAAAACAGATGGCTCCCGCTTGTCTTTGCCAAGCCGAAGCAGCTCGTCACGTCCGTTTATCAGCCACAACGTCTGTTCCTTATCCATAAACAGATCTTTCACCGGAGTATCTATTCCCCACTGTGCCAGCAAACTGTCCGGACGTTCCACAAACTGTTCACGCCCAATATCAACCACCATGAATGTATACTGATTCTTGATCCAGACGTAACCGCTATCGTCTATATAAGAATGGTGAAATCCCGAATACTCGGACAAACGGCAAAAGTGCCTTTGGTCATAGTGCAAATAGCTGAAGCTTGTTCCATCGTAAATGTTCAGTTGGCCTTCCGTCATAATCATCATACGTCCGTCGGGCAACTGGGCAATGTTTCTCACCTTATTACTCGACAGCCCTTGCGAAGCACCTATCGGAGTAAAAGCGTAATGCTTCTCTGGGAAAACGGGTAAGGCAACAGCAAGCAGACATGCCAGGCATACCAATCTCCATACGGCACACCATCGACTGCCTGCTACCACACATTCCCCTTTTTTCCCTGTTATAACCAACATATTTTATTTTCCATTTGATGCAGCAAACTTACGCAAAAATCTTTGTTTTTCCACTCCGACGCGACAAAAATCAATTTTCTAAAAATCTGTTCATCGATTATCAGCAAGGCATCTAAAGTGCCACTTTAGCCTGCTAAAGAGGGACTTTATCATGTTCAACGGACACATTACTCATGCTTTCACCCTACTTTAGATTCCATTTTCCCGAAAGTGCCTTCACGCTTTCACTTCACCGTAAGGCATTCATTACAAACGTGTTCCGGTGAAAGCAAGGTTTCATGTTTGGTATCACCAGCAGAGCAAGTTGTATTCTTTTTTCACCAGCTTGCAAGGTGAAGTTTCACCGTAATATTTTAATAATGAACTGTTTGCGGTGAAAGATGGATACGCGGACGACACAGATGGAGCGGATGAACGCGGATTTTATTTTTTATTATTTCGTTTGGCTGAGTTTTGGGGGTTGAAGTTTCACCTTAAGCAGATAGGTATGAATGGATTGTGGTGAAAGATATACGGGAAACCGACTTGGTTATGGCAAAAAAAATACGGACAGAACGAATTTCCTCAAAAGAGGTGAAAGCTGATGCCAGTCTTGCAATTATTTTTTCCCAGTTAGGAAAAAATAATTGCCTAGTTAGAAAAAAATTTTTTCCTAACTGGGAAAAAACAGACGGGTTATACAACCATCCTGTTATCATGTGGTGAAAACCTCAATGCAACAATTGTGAAAGATGAAGTTTCACCATATCATACTGTATATCAATTCTTAAACCGTGCGTGAAGGCGTGAAAGCAATTTCGGGAAAAATAAAATCAAGTGGTGGGTGAAACCACAGTCTGCCACATTCCGGCAACAGGCGATGTTTCACCCACCACGAGTAAATATTTCTAGCACACAAGTGTCGCTCGCGAGCCGTGCAAGTGTGGAACGCGAGCCGTACAAGTGTTGTTCAGGAGCAATGCAAGCGTTTTATATAAGCTTCTTTCCACTAATCCGCCCCCCTTCCGACTGTTCATAACATATCCTGGCAACCGTTCCATTACATTTTTTCAAGCGAATAAATAGAATTGGCTACACTTTTTGGAACGAATATCATCACTCACCACACACTTTTCCAAGCGAATCAAACAGTCCGGATAAGAATCAAAGCAGATATTCAGCATTGACAAGCTAGTGAGGATTATTCTCATGGTTAGAGAACGGGAGGGAAATGGTAAGGCTGAAAATACTCAATCAACCAATCCGCTGTACATCCAAATAAACTGTTGACAAAATGCCGGCCTTCTTGGCATCAATGCCATAAATACGCATAAAGGCATCAGCTACCAACTGCCCTCCGTTTGTAGTTAATGGATTACTACTGGTTGAGGAAGTAACTACTTCCACAACCATTCCTTTCTCAATACGAATCCCGTTACTGTTTTTCGCGGTCTTCACGGTTATTCTGAATAATGGCATAATCTCAATGTTTACGCACACAAAAAATATAATATGATTCCAAGCAATGCCAATATAAATCCTATTACGAAAAGAGATTTTGTTTTGTTATGCTTTAAGGATTCTATAGACACAGTGTTATTCTTTTCATAAGCAGACAACGGATAAAAATCAACGTTCAATTCAAAAGTATAATCACTATTCTCTTTAAACAACCGATTCTTTTCCATCTCAACTTTTCCATTACCTTTTGCCAACAGAGTCTTAAAATCTGCCTCTAATTGTTTTTTTTCATTTTCATTGACTAAAGTATTTTTCTGAATAGAAAGGTAATCATGATGATGTATTAATGTCCCTTGATTCCTTTGTAAAGCCATTTGTTGCCAATCCGCTCTATGACTATACCAAATCAATCCTTCAGGTACACATGGAAGTTTAGAAGCCCTTTCAAACTCTTGATTACGAACAAACTCATTTTTAATTCTCAAATACTCTTCACTTTCCGAAGACGTCGATCCTTTTACATTCGCTCCTGTAGTTTTTATACCACCTTCTGCTTCAAAATCCAGCTTTCGTTTCTGATCTAAGCTTTTTTCATTACTCCTATTATCAGTTATTGAAAACTTTCTAGCTCCTAATGCCTGCAATAGTACACCAAGTTCTTTTACTTCATCCCTAAACAGCTCCAATTGATAATCTTCAACAGGAAGATACATCTTAGGCTTTAAAGGGTGACAAATATACATTTGTTTATCAATCGGATGTCCTACAGGAAATTGAAGTTCAGTAGGAATACTATTTATAGTCAAAACTTTAAAAGAATCTGGTAAATAATGAAGTTCGTTGTCTATTACCAAAAATTTCCTTTGATTTTGTGGTATTTCCAAAAAATGTTCTGCATAGTGCAAATTTTGTTCTTCTAACTTCATCAGATATTCTTGTTGAGTAAAGAAAAAGGGTTCTCTTTTCTCAGGTTCTTTACAATAAATCAATTCTTGTAAAGTTTTATATTTATCATTAGGAGTACGTCCCTCTCCCAAAATAATTCCACGTAAAACATGAGTGTTAGGGTCGTCAAACAATTTAAGTGACTCAGAAATCGCATTTAAAGCCTCATTTACATTTCCCAACAATTTGAATTGAGAAAAAGCAAGCGTATCAAACAAAGTAGCTCTTAGACCTTCTTCTGAAACAGAAGGTAAAGAAGCAACCAATTCGTTCACAAATTTTACCTTTTCGTTTTCAGGTGCATCAATCAATCTTATACTCTTATCTCTACACTCCTTTACTATATTGATTTGCCGTTGTTCCTCTTCGTAAATAACTGTTTCATCCTCCCAATCATTATCAGTTGACCATTTTTCTCCACAATTGGGACAAGAAAAATGATATTTATCACCAAAAAACAAATCAGTTGTTCCTCTAACAATATCCAATGGTAAACGTGTTGCTCTATCTATTGCTCTTCCTAAACCTTTAAATCCAAACCAACCTCCAATATTCTCCATAAGCCCTCCCTCAGCTTCGAAAGCTTCATCCACAGGATTAAGAGCTCTATCAAAGGCATCTCTTTCCTCAGCCTCAACCCATTCTCCACATTTTTTACAACGTTGTATCATAATTATTAATTTTATCTTTTTGCCATATCATGATTCATTATATTATTCTGTTTCCTTGATATTTCTTTATCAATTTTCCAGTACCCAATAAAGATGCTCCAACAACGACTTGTGTAGTTGCTGCTTCAATTCCAAACGTAACTGATATAGGGTCTTTTCCCATAAAAAATGCTCTTCCGCTATTTTTAAGTAAAAATTCGCCACTCGTTTCTAACAGATTTTTTTCTTCCATAAATGTTCTTATTTTTATTGTTCATCCAACTCTCTATTTACTTTTTCCTCTTAAACAAACCCTATTATTACAAAGAAAGGCGTGAGGACTTCTCTTCCACTCATCAAGAAACAGGCATCGCCAAACGCCAACTCAGAGACAAGCAAAAACAAGAATCCCACGCCGTATCACAGTTGCAATAAGCATACGACAAACACTTGCCATACACTTGTTTGCATTGACAATACAGATGAGCGTCATGTTCCCTTAGTCTGTCTGAGTGACTTAGAAATTGGCGATTTCGTTTCTTAAGACCAAAGTTGATAAAACGCACTTTCCACTTTCGCAAGGGTATTTCTCTTCCCTTGCTTTGCAAAGATACATTTTTTCTGTTTCACATGACGCTCTTTAGGGATTTTTATTTACCTTTACACCCGTCGGTGCAAAAGTATAGGAATTAGCAAAGCCCACCAAAAGATTTTATCCTACATTTTCCCACCACCACTTTTTTGTAACAAAACACAGATATATTGAAACAAAACCTGCCATGTTTGACAACCAATTGGACATACTGAAGTATCTGATACAACAACGGTTATTCGCACCTTCACCATCCGCTCTAGCCGCAAAACTGGGCTACAAAGGACGAACCACCCTATACAGGCTATTAAACAATACGGTAAAAGCCGACACTGTCGGACAAGTATGGAAAGACATTTGCGAAGTTTTCGGCTTATCGGACGAACGAATGGTAGAAATCGCCCTAATCACCGAAAAAGGCAAATGGCTATGTAATTTAATGGCAGATTACCCGATTGAAAAACAGAATCCCATGTGGGCAGAGCATTTACTTTGTGCATTGGTTGACGAAGATTATTCCTTGTTTCCAATTAGATTTAAAGATGAAGTCGTTCCACAGCTGAAAGAACTGAAACTTTTGGATGAAAACATATACTATGGCATGCTGATGCTATTTTATGTGACGATAAAAGAGATAGACCCCTATCGCCTCAACTTCAAACAGGCACTATGCGACCTCATCATAGATCTGAATGAATTCTTCCATTCTGTACATCCAGAAAATGAAACAGCCTATAAAGCTATACAAGCTCTTAAAACCGAACCGCTACTAAAAATTGTTCCGGCAAGTCTTTGGGGATTGATAGATAACCCTATGATGATATTACAATATTATGCTAACCCTCTGTTCATAAATACAGCTCTCCGACAGAGCACAGTGTTTGCCGAATGGGGCGACATCAGTTATTGGCGCCAATCCGGTAAGGACTTTGCCAAAGGAGAAAAGCTGTGGATATTCATGTGCCGGAAATCGGACTCCATTTATCACGGCGGCTACATAGTACAGGAACTGAAAATTGGGAAAGACAACGAAACATTTATTCCACAAAAGTTTTACACAATAGCCTTTTGGAACAAAGAATGGGAAAACGACGAGTATGATGCCATTATACAAATCTCTCTACTCCCTATTCCTGAAGAAGATAATTCTCCAATCAGCTATGCCTTATATAAATATAAGGAAGATTCAGACGAAATATTTATAGCTTTCGATGAAGAACGTGATAACATCTACCACCTCCCCCATAAGCTGAAACGAATCAGATTGAAGCGAACAACCAACCAACAGGATAAAGTATGGACACACTTAATAAACAAGTTTGACCAAAATGGTGCAATGGAAATTTTTTCGAACAGCCTTTGCCAGGCTTTACACGTAGAATATTTAGAAGACGAATACACAATTTTGGACGCAGGCCTTACCCGCAAGTATTTCTTCATCTTAGTAAAACAAAAAAAAGAAATGGCTATCCTCAGGATAAAGTTGGATGCTTATTCTTTTCTGAAAAACCTGTCACCCAATGAAGAGTTGGTAGTCTGCAAACACTATGAACAATTATGTGTTGAATGGCCTTGGCTAGGATATATAATTCCTCTCACAGATTTTGAGTTTTTCGAATACACAAAACAAACACCTCCATTCTTCATATAAATAAGAAAATATTTCGCATAACACCTTTTTAACAGTCAAGTACACTGATTTCACGTCCTTTTGCTTATCTTTGAAGCCTAAACTATGTAATCAAATATGTCCGATTATGATTTAATAGCCATTTTAGGCCCGACCGCTTCCGGAAAAACCCAATTTGCAGCCGCTTTGGCCAGCAGACTGGATACGGAAATCATTAGTGCCGATTCGCGCCAGATTTACAAAGAAATGAACCTTGGCACCGGAAAAGATCTGGCCGACTATACCGTAAACGGCAAGCAGATCCCATACCACCTTATCGACATAGCCGAGCCGGGATATAAATATAACGTATTCGAATACCAACGCGATTTTCTGAAAGCATACGAAACCGTCAGGCTCAAAGGCAAATTGCCCATCATGTGTGGAGGTACAGGCATGTATCTGGAGTCGGTATTAAAAGGCTACCGCCTGCTCCCTGTTCCTGAGAACCCGGAACTGCGCGCACGGCTGAACGGCAAATCGCTCGATGAACTGACCGAGATATTGAAACAATATAAAACCCTGCACAATACGACCGACGTTGACACCGCCAAACGTGCCATACGCGCCATCGAAATAGAAGAGTATTACGCACATACACCAGTAGACGAACGAGCTTTTCCGCAACTGAACAGTCTGATTGTAGGAATAGACATTGACCGCGAACTGCGCCGTGAAAAAATAACACGACGCCTGCAACAGCGGCTCGAAGAAGGAATGGTGGAAGAAGTACGCGACTTGATAAAGAAAGGCATCAAACCTGAGGACCTCATTTATTATGGTCTGGAATATAAATACCTGACTTTGTACGTTATAGGAGAACTGACTTACGAACAGATGTTCCACGACCTGGAAATAGCCATCCATCAGTTTGCCAAACGGCAGATGACATGGTTCAGAGGCATGGAACGCCGTGGATTTACCATCCACTGGATGAATGCCCAATGGAGTATGGAAGAGAAAATAGCATTTGTAACCCAATTAATCGAACAATAAAAAAGAGACTCATGAGCGTAGAACCCAATAAATGGGGAATCATATATAACCCCAAAGCCGGAACACGGAAAGTTCAAAAACGATGGAAAGAAATCAAAGAGTACATGGACAGTAAGGGTGTGTCTTACGACTATGTACAATCCGAAGGATTCGGGTCCGTGGAACGACTGGCTGGCATACTGGCAAACAATGGCTACCGCACCATTGTCATCGTAGGGGGAGACGGCGCACTGAACGATGCCATCAACGGCATTATGCACTCCGACGCAGAAAACAAGGAAAACATTGCCATCGGAATCATCCCCAATGGCATCGGGAACGACTTTGCCAAATATTGGGACATCGGCTCCGAGTTCAAAGAAGCCGTGGACTACCTCATCGAAGGCAGACGACGCAAGATAGACGTCGGTACCTGCTGCTATTATGATGGTGAAAAGCATCAGACCCGCTATTTTCTGAATGCCATCAACATCGGACTGGGAGCACGTATCGTAAAAATCACCGACCAGTGTAAGCGTTTCTGGGGAGTAAAAGCCCTGTCGTACTTCATGGCCTTGCTTTCCATCATATTCGAACGCAAGCTCTATCGGATGCATCTGAAAATCAACGGCGAGCACATCCGCGGACGCATCATGACCGTATGCATAGGCAGCGCATGGGGATATGGACAAGCCCCAAGTGCCGTTCCTTATAACGGATGGTTGGATGTATCGGTCATCTATCGTCCGGAGTTACTGCAACTTTGGTCCGGATTGTGGATGCTTATCCAAGGACGAATCCTCAACCACAAAGTAGTCAGGCCCTACCGGACTCAGAAAGTCAAAGTATTGCGGGCTCAAAACGCTTCTGTCGATTTGGACGGACGAATTCTCGACCGCCACTTCCCGTTGGATATCGGAGTGATGCATGAAGCGATCACGCTGATTATCCCCAATTGACAGTAAGCCATACTATTTCAGCTGACTCAACTTTCGCAAGCTCAAGTTGCAGTTGACGAGCAACAAGTAGACGAGTTAACAAGGAGTTGGTTGCGAGCCGTTTCAAAACGATACTTTATCAAGCAGGTGTTCCGACCTTGTTGACTGAAGCCTTGTCAACTGATAAGTTGAGCACCTGCGAAACTTAAATAAGTTAATAAAAAAGCAAATTAAATAAGTCTTATTACAAAGACAGATATTAGAACTTATTATGATAGAACTAAAAAACAATCCTGCCGGCAACTTTTTCCTGATTGCCGGTCCTTGTGTAATTGAAGGAGAAGAAATGGCCTTGCGCATTGCAGAACGCATTGTGGGCATCACCGAAAAGTTACAGATACCTTACGTGTTCAAAGGCTCTTATCGGAAAGCCAACCGCTCGCGTTTGGACTCATTCATGGGAATCGGCGACGAAAAAGCCCTGAAGATACTCAAAAAAGTACACGATACGTTCGGCGTACCGACTGTAACAGACATCCATGCAGCCGACGAAGCAGAAATGGCAGCCGAATACGTTGACATTCTGCAAATTCCTGCATTCCTTTGCCGGCAAACAGACCTGCTGATAGCTGCAGCCAAGACGGGCAAGACCATCAACATCAAAAAAGGACAATTCCTGTCGCCGCTTGCCATGCGCTTTGCCGCTGAGAAAGTGATTGAGGCCGGCAATAAACACGTCATGCTGACCGAACGCGGTACTACCTTTGGCTATCAGGATCTGGTAATAGACTATCGGGGTATTCCTGAAATGCAATCGTTTGGCTTCCCTGTAATCCTTGACGCTACCCACTCCTTACAGCAGCCGAATCAAGCCAGTGGAGTAACCGGAGGAATGCCTCAGCTTATTGAAACAGTGGCTAAAGCAGGCATTGCAGTAGGAGTAGACGGGCTGTTCATCGAAACGCACGAGAATCCGGCTGTAGCCAAGAGCGACGGTGCGAACATGCTGAAGCTGGACTTGCTGGAAGGGCTGCTCACCAAATTAGTAAGAATAAGGAAAGCCATTAAAGAAACAGAAGACTAAATTCCAAAATATTTTTAGGTTTCTGTGTGATTTATCGCTTTTCTTTCCGACAGATAAGTCAGAAAACAACTTAATTACAAAAAGAAATGAAACATCTATTTCGTAAATTAGGATTTGCCGTTATCATGTTATGCGGCAGTTTCCAACTGGCATCGGCTCAGATGCAGATGCCTCCCATCCCGGTAGATAAAGATGTACGTATCGGACATCTTGACAACGGTCTGACCTATTACATCCGCCACAACGCCCTGCCCGAGCATCGTGTCGAATTCCACATTGCTCAAAAAGTAGGTTCTATCCTTGAAGAGCCACAACAACGTGGTTTGGCTCACTTCCTGGAGCACATGGCCTTCAACGGAACCAAGAACTTCCCGGGCGATGAAAAAGGCCTGGGCATCGTACAGTGGTGCGAAACCAAAGGTATCAAGTTTGGTGTGAACCTCAATGCCTATACTTCAGTAGACCAGACTGTTTATCGCATCAGCAACGTGCCTACTGATGATCAAAGCGTAGTAGACTCCTGCTTGCTCATTCTGCACGACTGGAGCAACGCCGTACTGCTGTCAGACAAAGAAATCGATAAAGAGCGCGGCGTCATTCACGAAGAATGGCGTAGCCGGAACAGCGGTATCATGCGTCTGTACACCGAAGCCCAGGCAGTTATGTACCCGGGAGACAAATATGCAGACTGTATGCCTATCGGAAGCATTGATGTCATTGATAACTTCCCCTATCAGGCTATCCGCGACTATTACGCCAAATGGTATCGTCCCGACCTGCAGGGAATCATCATTGTGGGCGACATAGACGTTGACCAGATGGAAGCCAAAATCAAGTCAGTATTTGCTGACGTGAAGAAGCCCGTCAACCCGGCCGAACGTGTCTATTATCCGGTAGCCGACAACCAGGAACCTTTGGTTTACATCGGTAAGGATAAAGAAATTGACGACCCGACTATCGAAATCTACTTCAAGCAAGACCCGACACCCGACTCCATTAAAGGGAACATGGCTTACCTGCTGCAGCAATACATGCTTAGCATGACTACCAGCATGCTCAACTCCCGCTTGAACGAATTGCGTCAGTCTGCCAATCCTCCGTTCATCTATGCCGGATGCTATTATGGAAATTACTTCCTTGCACAGACCAAAGATGCCTTTACTTTAAGCATCAGCAGCAAGGCAGAAGGCATTAACGAAGCCCTGAAAGCCGGATTGACCGAACTGGAACGCGTACGCCGCTACGGATTCACCGAAAGCGAATACGAACGCGCACGTGCCAACTACCTGCAACGTCTGGAATCGGCTTACAATGAACGCGAGAAGACCAAAAACGATTCTTACGTCAACGAATATATCAACCACTTCCTGATGGCAGAACCGATCCCCGGCATCGAATTCGAATATACGACCATGAATCAGATTGCTCCGAATATCCCGGTAATGGCCATCAACCAGGCAATCCAACAAGGCGGTCTGCTGCCCGACAACAACCAGGTAGTATTCATTGCTGCTCCTGAAAAAGAAGGAATTGTTTGTCCTACCAAAGAAGAGGTTGTCGCACAGCTGAAAGGCATGAAAGACCTCAAGGTAGAAGCTTATGTTGACAAAGTATCCAACGAACCGCTGATGAAAGAAGCTCCGAAAGGTGGTAAAATCGTATCGGAAAACACGAATGCCATTTACGGAACAACAGAACTGACCCTGTCGAACGGTGTGAAAGTCTACATCAAGAAGACAGACTTCAAAGCTGACGAAATCCAGATGAAGGGCGTAAGCCTGGGCGGTACAAGCCTCTTCCCCGATAATGATAAACTCGAAATGAGTTACCTGAACAGTGTCATACAAGCTGGTGGACTTGGTAACTTCAGCAAAGTAGACCTGACCAAGATGTTGGCTGGTAAGAAAGTATCTGTCAACGCCGCAGTCGGTGCCAATACAGAAGGCATCACCGGAAGCTGCTCGCCCAAAGATTTCGAAACCATGATGCAGCTTACTTACCTGAGCTTCACAGCTCCCCGCAAGGATATGGATGCCTTTGCATCACTGAAAAGCCGAATTAAAGCCCAACTGGAAAGTGCTGAATCGAATCCGTTGAGCAGCATCAACGATACTATCCAGAAGATGATGTACGGTTACCACCCACGCTACTTCAGCATGAAGCCCGAAATGGTAGACCAGATCAACTACGATCGCATCATCGAGATGTACAAAGACCGTTTTGCCGATGCCAGCGACTTCCGTTTCTTCCTGGTAGGTAACGTTGACATCGAAAAGGTAAAACCGCTGATCGAGCAATATTTGGGCGCACTGCCTTCGACCGGACGCAAAGAAACCTTCCGCGACAACCACATGGATATAGCCAAAGGTATGCTGGAAAATACTTATGCCAAAGAACAACAAACCCCGATGGCTACCGTATTCATGCTTTATTCCGGCAAATGCAAGTATGATCTGAAAGACAATCTTCTGATGAGCTTCCTGACTCAGGCTCTTGACATGGTTTATACTGAAGAAGTTCGCGAAAAAGAAGGTGGTACATACGGCGTAAGCAGCTACGGACAACTGTCCAAACATCCGAATGAGAAATTCATGCTGCAAATCGTTTATCAGACAGACCCTGCCAAGAAAGATCACCTGAACGGTATCATCGACGCACAAATGAAGAAGATGGCTTCCGAAGGTCCGACTGAAGAGCATCTGCAGAAGATTAAAGAATACATGCTGAAGAAGTACAAAGACAACCAGAAAGAAAACGGCTACTGGCTGAACAATCTGGACGAATACTTCTATACAGGTGTAGATTACACTCAGGGTTACGAAGAAGCTGTAAACAGCATCACCGTCAAAGACGTACAGAAATTTGCTGCCGACTTGGTTAACCAAGGTAACAAGATTACAGTTGTGATGACAGTGCCTGAGAAGTAATAATCTAATTTAAGTTTCGCAAATGCTCAACTTAGTAGTTGACAAGGCTTCAGTCAACAAGTCTACAGGGTTGGAAATGCCTTGTCAACTCGTCAACTTGTTACTCGTCAACTGTAACTTGAGCTTGCGAAAGTTGAGTAATCTGAAAAGATAATCAAGCACAAACATACGAAGGTGTGTCGAAACAACAAAATATTGTCCGTTTTCGGCACACCTTCTTCTTTCTAAAATCGTATATAACTGCCTATTAAAAAACAATGAACCTTTTCTTAGAACTCCGACGCCACGGCAAACTTGCCAATCAGCGCAATCCCATGTACGAGAAAAGCCGCTTCGCCAAATTCTGGATCTATCTGATGGTAGTATTCTGGGCCGGCTATCTCATCTTTTTCGGCATAACATTTGCCTTTGCTTTCAGTGAAGGAGCACAGGAAGCCTATCATGTACTGAACGGCGGACTGCTTTTTATCCTTGCACTCGATTTCGTTATCCGCCTGCCTTTTCAAAAAACACCTTCGCAGGAAGTCAAACCCTACATGCTGCTCCCCATCAAGCGCAGCCGGCTCATCGACTGTCTGCTGATACGTTCCGGTCTGGATTCATTCAATCTGTTCTGGTTCTTTTTCTTTGTCCCGTTTGCCATTCTGACCATTGCCCGTTTCTACGGAGTAACAGGAGTCTTAACCTATCTGATAGGTATCTGGCTACTAATGCTGCTCAACAACTACTGGTTCCTGCTTTGCCGTATGCTTATGGGAGAACGCTTCTGGTGGTTTTTACTCCCGGTCTTGGTTTATGGCGCATTGGGAGCAGCCTTCTTCATTCCTGATGAAAGTCCGCTATTCGACTTCTGCATCAATGTGGGCGAAAGTTTCATTTTGGGTAACTGGCTGACGTTTGCCGTAACTTTGGCCATCATTGCTCTGTTCTACCTGTTAGACCGCTACATCATCGGAAAGATGATTTACGGCGAAATCAATAAAGTAGAAGATACGACTGTGCAGGTAAAACATGTATCGGAATACCGTTTCCTGGAACGTTACGGCCAGGTGGGCGAATACATGAAGCTGGAACTGAAGATGCTGCTACGCAACAAAATCTGTAAGCGCGGGCTCTATTCGGCCGGTGGCGTGGTACTGGTATTCAGTGCTCTCATTGCTTTCACAGATGCCTATCAGGGAGGAATGAAAGATTTTCTGGTTATGTACAACTTTGCATTATTCGGCATTCTGTTCCTGAGCACCATCATGGGCTACGAAGGAAACTATATAGACGGGCTGATGAGCCGCAAGGAAAGCATTTACTCGCTTCTGCAAGCCAAATACGCCATCTACAGCATTGGACAGGTTATTCCGCTGGTTATGATCATTCCCGCCATCATTATGGGCAAAGTAACACTGCTCACCGCCATTTCATGGTTTTTCTTCATCCCCGGCTTTGTGTACTTCGGTATGTTCCAGATGGCTGTATACAACAACCGGACAGTAGACATGAACAACAAGATGACTCAGCGAAACGTCGGTACAGGCATGCAGAACCTGATTTCGTCAGCTGTATTCATAGTCCCCTTGCTGCTATATTTCCTGCTGCACTTCCTGACAGGCGAAACGACAACCGCATGGATATTCATAGCCATCGGACTCGCCTTTATACTTACTTCGAGATACTGGCTGCGTAACGTCTACAACCGCTTCATGAAACGGCGGTATAAAAACATGGAAGGCTTCCGCGACAGCCGACAGAAATAACCGGGCTATCCCATAGTAAACAGTTCTTCGGATATCCCCATCATCAACTATCCAGCTTAAAAACAAACTATGATTCAGATTACCAATTTACAGAAAAAATTCGGCGAAAAAATAGCCGTCAACATAGACAATTACACCATCGGGAAGGGCGAAATGCTGGGTCTCGTAGGTAACAACGGCGCCGGAAAAACTACTTTATTCCGCCTTATCCTCGACCTGCTGCAAGCCGACCAAGGTGAAGTCACCATCAATGACATCAACGTAGCCCGAAGCGAGGACTGGAAAAGCATAACCGGAGCCTACATCGACGACGGTTTCCTGATCGACTACCTGACTCCTGAAGAATACTTCTACTTCATCGGCAAAATGTACGGCCTGAAGAAGGAAGAGGTAGACGAACGGCTGAAACCATTCGAACGCTTTATGAACAACGAGGTGCTGGGACAGAAGAAGTTCATACGCAACTACTCCATGGGAAACAAGCAGAAAATAGGCATCATCTCTGCCATGCTGCACTATCCCCAGTTGCTGATACTCGACGAGCCGTTCAACTTCCTCGACCCCAGTTCGCAGGCTGTCATCAAGCATCTGCTGAAAAAGTATAGCGACGAACATCAGGCCACAGTCATCATCTCCAGCCACAACCTGAACCACACGGTCGACATCTGCCCACGCATCGCTTTGCTGGAACACGGTGTCATCATCCGCGACATTCACAACGAAAACAATTCAGCAGAAAAAGAACTGGAAGACTACTTCAATGTCCGTGTCGAAGAAGAACTGGAAGAAGAAGCCAGCCAGCAAAACGAAGAAAAGCAAGATAACCAAACCGAATTGCAATGAAACAGTCCATCGTCCATGCCCTCTGCCTCCTGCTTCTGGCTATCGGAGTGAGTTCGTGCCACACGTCGGCTCCCCGACTGAACTATCAATCTCTGGCCCGCGCTTCCCTCAAACTGGGTATGGACATCGAACGGACCGACAACCACCAGCTGTACATACAAGCCGCCGAATGGATAGGCACTCCCTATCGTGCCGGCGGCACCAGCAAGCGTGGAACGGACTGTTCGGGACTGGTAGCGCAACTCTATAAAAAAGTCTACCACATACGTTTGCCACGCAGCACGTCCGGCCAACTGGAAGAAAGCCGGAAAGTGTCACGACGCAATTTGCGCGAGGGCGACCTTGTATTTTTCACCAGTCGCACCTCGCGCAAAAAAGTGACTCATGTAGGCATCTATCTGAAAAACGGCAAGTTTATTCATGCCAGCACCAGTCGCGGGGTAATCGTAAGCAGTCTGAAAGAAGACTATTATTCCCGACACTGGCTTCGGGGCGGAAGGATAAAGTAAACCATCTGCCTGTTTCGGTACGAATCTCTGCATTTCCCCATGTACCGGTTTGTTACGACTGATGCAATAACACAATAGTCTTTTGCAACCAAACTCTCAGACGATGCTATCCCCGAAAAACGTTTCAAGCGTCAGAGACTATTCACATAATCGTTCAGTTCGTTCACCACTGCGGCAGCAGTCTTGGCCGTGCTGTTACCGGGCATGAAGTTTCCGACAAGTCTGTTCAGTTTGTCCAGCGCACGGGTCGCCTTCCGGCGAGTCAGCTCTTCGCGTAATAACAGGATTTTCTCACAGCACTGCAAGCCCTCGACCAAACGTTCGAAACGTATGCTGCTGCGAGGCCCCGGATACAGACAGTATGTATCGCCTGCTGCCCAAGTACGGAAACGGGAATCGCGCAACGGGTCAAGCGGCCAGCTCATGGTAGACCATCGCAAATAGCCATCATAACCTCCTGCAACTGCATGAATGGCAGTCCAGGCTGCCTCGGCCGGCGACGAAAACGTAAAGATATTTGGGAAAGCTTCCGTGCAACAAGTATAATATGTACTGATTTGACCTTTCCGCTCGCGCTCGGCTTTGACTTCTTGAGGGAATACCTGTCCGTAAGGAATGCACAAGTAATAAAGATCGGACTGAATCTCTGCATGATAGTTGCCGGCAAGCATTATCTTGAAGCCGGGATCGGCAGCCTTCACTACTTTAATAGCTTCCTGCATGTCTTTCAAAGGACGCTCGTCCATCGAAATGGCCGTCTTTTCAAACCATCCTTTTGCCTTAAGATGGCGCGCAAAATCTTTCAGGAAGGTTCCCCAATAGTCTGCATATGCACGGTCGCCCGGCTTAGCCTCAACGAAAAGCACCCGATTGGTAGCCTGGTCATAATAATCGAACTTCAAGTCCCAGGGAACCATTGTGTAACAGCTTATCAGGTCATCAATTCCTACCTCATTCATCATGAAATCGACCCACTTGTCGAATACCGTATAATCGAACTTCCAGGTTCCGTCCAGTTGCTTCATCCGGAATATCATACTGTCATAATGGTCTTGTGTCTGACCGGCCCAAGGCTTGTGCATAATGCTGGCAGTAATAGTCCGCTGCCCGGCATCGGCCAACATCCGCATAATGGGACGCATGGCATCGAAATGCTCTTTACTCCACAACGGAACCTGATAGTAACGGGCTACGGCATAAGGATTCTGCCACAAGTCGACATACATCTTCCAGTCTGCAGGAGCCGGCAACACCCGGTTGCTCACCTTTATCTCGACCACGAGAGACTGCTTGGCCAACTTTTCGCCCGACACTGACAACTTACCGCGATAGATGCCCGGCTGACTGTCGGACGGAATCCAGACATTCATCCAGATGGGTTGTGTGGTACGTGCTTTGACCGGAAGTTCCAGGTTGATATCAATCATATCGGCCACAAGAGACGAGTCCCAGTCTGCTTTATTGGGCCGATGACCGCATCCGCCCTGTCCATCCTTATTCAATTCGTCGGTCATGACATATCTGACAAAGCCTGCCTTGACCGCCGATGCCGGAATCCGGTGCTTGCCGTTTGTCAGGTCGGATACCTCTATCCTGACCTTGCCCAAGTCTGCTTTTGTCCAAAGCACAGCCTGCGCATTCACTCTTTCGCCCCGCCAGCCTTTCAGACGGAGCGAACTCTTCCGACTGATGTCGGGAACATCCAGTTTTCGGTAACGCACATCTGTACTGCCCCAACTGAAACAAGCAGTCTGTTTCAGCTGTTCCCACACTGTTGCATCGTCGTGAGGCTTGGTATCGGTTAATTCATCGAACTGATGTAACGGAAAGCGATCCACCTGCTGGGCACCGGCATACAAGCTACAAAGCGCCAACACAAAAAGAAAGATTTTTTTCATAACAAATATAGATAATTACAGGTTATAGTAAAGCCAGCACCTATTATATATACAGATGCCACTGGACAGACGAAATGGTCCGTCTGGCAGACAAAGATAAAGCTAATCTGCCAAAAGAAAAACAAAATCACTACCTTTGCCACAAAAAGCGACCAATGAATTACTCTACTTATCTGTTCGACTTCGACTATACACTTGCCGACTCCTCGCGCGGCATCGTCACCTGCTTTCAGCATGTGCTGCAACGGAACGGTTACCTTCAGGTAGCCAACACGACCATCAAACGGACCATCGGCAAAACGCTGGAAGAATCGTTCACCATCCTGACCGGCGTAACCGACAGCGAACGTCTGGCCGAATTCAGGAAACAGTATGTCAAGGAAGCCGATGTCTACATGACTGCCAATACGTTTCTTTTCCCCGAAACCATCCAGACACTGACTGCCCTGAAAAACGCAGGCGCCAATGTTGGAATCATCTCGACCAAATATCGCTACCGCATCAAAGAACTGCTCGACCATCACCTGCCCGACGGAGTAATCGACATCATCGTAGGCGGCGAAGACGTGAAACAGCCCAAGCCCTCGCCCGAAGGACTGCTGTATGCCATCGAGCGGCTGCAGGCCGACAAAACACAGGTGTTGTACATCGGCGACAGCACCGTCGATGCCGAAACAGCCCAGTCGGCAGGAGTAGACTTTGCCGGAGTGACACACGGAGTAACCACAGCCCACGAGCTGGCCTGCTATCCGCACGTCTGCATCATGTCGTCGCTGGAAGAACTGCTCTGAAGAAAAGCCGGAACTGATACGAAAAGAAATAACAAACTGCGTCTGCTTACATCCCCTGACAGACTATCTTTAACAGCCCCTACGAACAACACTTGCACGGCTCGCGAGCCACACAAGTGTCCCACAAATGTATTGCAAGTGTCCTACAAACGCCTTACAAACAAGCCTTTAGAAAAGCATAAATTACTCTTTGACGCAACGGATGGAAAGTGCCTTATAATAGTCGCCACGGGTGGAAAGAGTGGAAGACATCACAAACCCTTCATCGCTGCCCGTCAGGAAAACAGTCTGTTCGGGAAGCGTTCCGTCCGCTTCCATTGTCCAGTAGCCCACCATCTTATAGGCAGACTGATGGCTGCTCTTAATCCAAGTTCCTACCGGATAGGCATTGAAGCCAGTCAGTCCCGAATGTGAAGCAGTCGTTTCTCCCAAATCGAGCGGTTCCCATTTGCTGGAAGCGGCTTTCAGCAATCCGGCCTTGCCGTTCAGGTATTTTTTCAGTTTCGTCCAGTCCTCGGTCGAAGGTATCCGCCATCCGTCCGGGGTGATGTCGTTGGCTAACAGGGCTTCGCCGTTGTAGAAGCGAATACCGTCCTTGTCGTCTGGCTGAAAATAACCCGTCACTTTGTCCTCCAGGTTAGTTTGCCGCTCAATGGGCGTACCGTCCTTATAGCTGACGGCACACAAGTCCTGCCTCATCCAATACTGCGTACCGATCTTTACTACCGAATAAGTATCCAGCTTACCGGCCCGCATATCACGCAAACGATAGCCTACTACGTTGACTTTCATACAGGTTTCTGGCTTGACATCAACAACAATCGACTGTTTTTCGTCCAAATACAACGTCTCGACAGGCGCCGAAGTTCCGGCCGTATAAGCGAATGTATTGCGCTCCGCATCCCAGCTGACCTTACCTCCATGCACTTCGCCGGTCTGACCTATCAGTTGCAAGACAATGCCCTGCGTAAGGTCTGTCACTTCGTTCTTCACCGGATAGGCAACGATAGCCTGCGAAGCAATCTCGTCAGCTTCGGAAACAAGATATTCCTTACAAATCTCGGCCACGGTTCTTCCGTTGTTATAAAGCCGGTAAACACTAGAGGTACCGAACGACAATGCAGCGATATGTACCTCGCCCGTTTGCAGCGATCCTTCGGTTTCTTCCTGTTTGGTCGTTTCGCCCCACTCTTCCACTTCGCCTACAATTCCGGCAAGCGTACGGTTTTCCACTTCCGCCATTTTAATCTGAATGGCCCGCTGCGTGTTACCCTCAAGGGTTACGGCCGAGATAGGACAAGTATACAGAATGCCCTTCCACTCGATGACAACCGACTGGCTTTCCGGGTCTGCTTCCTGCGGAATCACAATCACATCCTTGCCGGTCAGCCGGTCACTATCTTTTTTCCATTTGCCAGAAACGACGATGTCCGACTTCCCTTCCGGACTGCTCACCTCGCCCGACTTCAGGTCGTAATGGGCTTTCGTGTAAAATCCGGTTACAATCACCTTCGGATTGTCCTGATAGATTTCGTCCAAATTCGCACCTTCTCCGGGAATCAGTTCAATGTTCAGCTTACTCATGCGATGTTTGAAGGTCAGCGAAACCGCCGCACTGCTGCTTTTCACCCCAGTTTTGGTAGCCACCAGAAAGTCGGAAGCCGAACGGTTTTCCGCAGTACTCTGGTCAGCCAGTACAGATACCGGAATTACCGTCGATCCCGCTTCTACACCCGCCTGGCTGTAAGGATAGTAAGCCAGAAAGTCCAATGATCCGTCGCCTTCGGGATAAAACACTTCCCGTTCGGGGATAAGTGTCGAAGTACCGTTATGCTCCAGCCGCAGGTTGTCGATGTAACGATAACCATCGATAGACGCTCCGCCCATAGTGGCAAACAAGCCGATACGGTCGCCCGCCTCGAAGCCGCTGTTACCCACACGGGTGACAGTCGATGCCTTACTTACTTTTGCAGAGAAACTGATTGGGATATTGCTTTCTGCAACGTCTTCATCACCAATCTGATTGACACATGCCGCCGACAGACAGAGTACGGCCAGGCAAGAAAAACCGCGTACAGCGGATTTTAGCATTGTACTGCTTCTCATAATAATAAATATTAGGGTTAATAAAAAAGTGTCAGCTACTACAATTATCATCGATACAGAAACCGGCTCTTTTCCTTTAGGAGAGAACGTGCAGAAAATAAGCTATAGAAAAAAGTACAAATGCCTTTAAAAACCGATTACGTCTGTCTTTCAAAAAATAAATGCCTCTCTCTAATTTGCCTGCATCCCATCACATCGGGTTCATGTGGCGGCAAATATAGACTAAAAAAATGAATAATGCAAAGAAACGGGGAAAAATCGTTCAAAAAGAAAGAAAATATCCCTATCAACCCTAATAAACCAGATTAAAACGTATCAAAAAGAAAGTTTATCAATATAATAAAAGGGAAGTCTGATTACTTCCCTTTCACTATTCGTTTGATGTCATTCAGCTTGTTCAGCGCTTCGAGTGGCGTCAGATTATTTACGTCGAGGTTCAGAATCTCATCGCGTATCTGGCACAACACCGGATCGTCGAGCTGAAAGAAACTGAGCTGCATGCCGGCTGCCGAAGAAGCACCTTCGGTAATCTTCTTTCCACCCACCGATCCTGTCTGTCGGTTCTCGGCTTCCAGCTGCTTCAGTATTTCGTCGGCACGTTTCACAATGCTCTTCGGCATACCTGCCATCTTGGCCACGTGGATACCAAAGGAATGCTCGCTTCCGCCACGCTCCAACTTGCGAAGGAAAATCACCTTATTATCCACTTCCTTCACCGCCACGTTGTAGTTCTTGATCCGTTTGAAGCTCTTCTCCATCTCGTTCAGTTCGTGGTAGTGCGTGGCAAACAGCGTGCGGGCACGGGCGCGGGGATGCTCGTGGATGTACTCCACAATGGCCCAGGCTATCGAAATACCGTCGTAGGTCGAAGTACCACGACCCAGCTCGTCAAACAATACCAGACTGCGCGCCGAAAGATTGTTCAGAATATCGGCCGCCTCATTCATCTCGACCATAAACGTCGACTCGCCCACCGAGATATTGTCGCTGGCTCCTACACGGGTGAAGATTTTGTCCACCAGTCCGATGTGGGCACTCTCGGCCGGAACAAAACTGCCAACCTGTGCCATCAGTGTGATCAGCGCCGTCTGACGCAACAACGCCGACTTACCGGCCATGTTCGGACCCGTAATGATAATAATCTGCTGCGTGCTGCTGTCCAGCATTACGTCGTTGGCAATGTACTTCTCGCCGATGGGCAACTGCTTCTCGATGACCGGATGCCTTCCCTGATGAATCTCCAGCACATCGTCGTCGGCAATGACGGGGCGGATATAATTGTTTTCGCGAGCTACGTTGGCAAACGAAAGCAGACAGTCCAGACGGGCTATCTGGTTGGCATTGATCTGAATGGCAGGGATAAACTCGGTAAGTGCCTGCACCAGTTCGGTATAGATCTTCGTTTCCAGAATCAGTATCTTGTCTTCTGCTCCCAGTATTTTTTCCTCGTATTCCTTCAGCTCCTGCGTGATGTAACGTTCGGCATTGACCAGCGTCTGCTTGCGTATCCACTCCTGCGGAACCTTGTCCTTGTGCACGTTGCGCACCTCGATGTAATAGCCGAAAACGTTGTTGTACCCGATTTTCAGACTGGGGATGCCGGTCAGCTCGCTCTCGCGTTGCTGCACCTGCAACAGGTAGTCTTTGCCACTGTAGGCTATTTCGCGGAGTTCGTCGAGTTCGGCATTTACGCCCTGTTTGATGACCCCTCCCTTGTTCACCAGCAACGGAGGATCGTTGTTGATTTCGTGATCGATGCGGTCGCGGATAGACTGGCAGATGTTCAGTTGCTCGCCAATGCGGTTCAGACTGGCATTATCGGCTTCCAGACAAGCCGTTTTGATAGGCTCAATGGCCTGCAAAGCCACTTTCAATGCTACCACTTCACGCGGAGAGACACGACCGACGGCTACTTTGGAGATAATGCGCTCCAAGTCGCCGATCAGGTGAAGCTGTTCTTCAATCAGTTCCTTGAAGTCGGGTTGGCGGAAGAAATACTCCACCACATTCAGACGGTCGTTGATAGGCTGTACGTCCTTCAGCGGGAATACCAGCCAACGCCTCATCAGGCGGGCTCCCATCGGGCTGATGGTCTTGTCGATAACATTCAGCAAACTGCTTCCTCCATCGTTCATCGAACCCATCAACTCTAGGCTGCGTACCGTAAACTTGTCCAGGCGGACATACTTGTCCTCCTCAATCCGCGCCAGCGAAGTGATGTGGGCAATCTGTGTGTGTTGCGTCATGATGAGGTATTGCAAGATGGCTCCCGAAGCAATAATACCATTCTTCAGATGCTCCACACCGAAACCTTTTAGGTTCTTCACCTCGAAATGCTTCAGCAACTTCTCACGGGCGGTCGTTTCCGTAAAAATCCAGTCGTCCAGCTCGAACGTGAAAAACTTGTTCCCGAAATTCCCTTCGAACATACCACGCTTACCTCTTTCAAACAATACCTCCTTCGGAGCAAAGTTATTCAGCAACTTGTCTACATAGTCGAAAGGACCTTCGGCCGTAAGGAACTCTCCGGTCGAAATATCCAGAAAGGCCACGCCACAGGCACCTTTTCCGAAATGTACGGCAGCAAGAAAATTATTCTCCCTATAGTTCAGCACGTTGTCGTTGATCGACACGCCCGGAGTTACCAGCTCCGTGATTCCCCGCTTCACCAGCTTCTTGGTCAGTTTCGGGTCTTCCAACTGGTCGCAAATCGCCACCCGCTTGCCGGCACGAATCAGCTTGGGCAAATAGGTGTCGAGTGCATGGTGGGGGAATCCGGCCATCTCAATGGTCTTCCCTTTGCCATTGGCACGCTTGGTCAGCGTAATACCCAATATCTCCGAAGCAACAATGGCATCGGTCGAATAAGTTTCATAGAAGTCCCCGCAACGAAACAGCATCACAGCATCGGGATGCTTCGCCTTCAGGTCGAGAAACTGTTTCATCATCGGAGTAAGGACAATATCTTCTTGCATGATATGTTTTTTTGAATTCTCTGTTTATTGAAATATCCAAGTGCCGGACGCACGATGACTTGCCGGAGTATGCCCCACCCTGCCATCCGTTTCGGCAACTTCTGCAAAGATACCTCTTTTTTAGAAAACAGATGCGGAGAGCATTTAAATCCTTAGCAACCCTTAACAAATTACCGGATTATCATAAAACATGTTATAAAACAGCCTTTTTTATTTGTTTTATTTGCAGATTTCCCAAAAGTCCGTACCTTTGCAACGTGTTTTTCATAGTATTAGATTTAAGGTTAACAAGAAGGTTGGAGTACAGCGGTACTCCTTTTTTTATACCTGTACGCAAACATTGCTTCTGTCACTTCTTTCCGTCTGCGGCAGGCGTCTTGTCCATCTCCATCCACAACTTCTTGCGAAATCCCAAAGGAGTCTCGCCCGAACAACGCCTGAAGAACTTGCAGAATGCTGATGTATCGCTGAAATTCAGCTTGGCTGAGACATCGTTCACCGTCAGCTTCCGGTTGCCCAGCAGCATGCATGCCTCCATCAGCAACAATTCGCTGATAATGGCATTCACCGTCTTTCCTGTGCCGCTTTTTACGATGCGCGACAGATATTGCTCACTGATGGCCAGTTCGCGAGCATAGAAAGAGACAAAATGTTCTTCACGAAAATGACGGGTAACCAGCGCATAAAACTCCTGCAATACATGGTCTTTAGGACTGACATGCTTGCGTATCGGCGTCTTGCGCGACAGAAAGTCGGCAATGTCCAGAAACAGAGCGTTGCACACTGCCTGGACGCGACGGAAAAGAAACTTATGATCGGACCGAAGCAACTGCATCAGAAACTCCAACTGGCCGCGCACGACGTCTGATTCATCCGCAGTCAGCAGTATCGTATATTGCCTGTTCTGCCTCATCGTAGCCAATACCATAGCCGTTATCTGCGTCAGATAGGAATCGTTGGTAAACATGGTTTCCGAAATGGAAAGCGTAATGAAATGAATATCTTCGGAAGAAAACAGATGGTCGGTCAGGAAGTTTGCTCCATGCACCAGCAGGGTTCCGGCTTCCATCACAATGTGTTCACCATTGAGCAGAATCTCCGAACGACCCTCCAGGATGAATATCAGATACAGTTCGCGGTTGAAGTAGGCTTCGCCCTCGGGATAGTTTCGGTCGCCATAGACGCTCTCGAAGCACACCACATCTTCACCGTAATGAGGAATATCCGGATGCTTTTTCAGCATTCCCGCATTGTCAAATATACACGATTTTACCATTTTCGAGCATTATACCAGCTACAAAGATAGCACTTGTTTCGTAATCGACAAAAATTATGTCATATCGGATAATATCCATGCAACAGAAAAGAACGAACTTTGCCGCCGGAAAAAACAGGTATTAGAATATAATTAGGAAAGAGGTAAAAAGATGGAAATGAAAAGTATTATCAAAAGGTATTTAGTTTTTGTATTGGGACTGTATTTTCTGGCTGCGGGCGTAGTGCTCATTGTCCGTTCGGCCTTAGGTACTACCCCTATTTCGAGTATCAACTATGTAATGAGTCTGAACACACCGCTCACATTGGGCACCTGTACGTTCATCATCAACATGTTGCTCATCGTAGGTCAGTTCTGGCTAATACGCGGACGAGGAAGTCGGCAAGACGTTATGGAAATACTGCTGCAAATACCCTTCTCGTTCATCTTCTCGGCTTTTATCGACTTCAATATGGTTTTGGCTTCCGACATACATCCGGTAAACTATGCTGCCTCCATCGGCTTGCTGCTGGTAGGATGCATTATACAGTCGGTAGGTGTGGTACTCGAACTGAAACCTCGTGTGGCAATGATGAGCGCCGAAGCTTTCGTGAAGTATGCTTCTTCGCGCTATAACCGCGAATTCGGTCGCACAAAGGTTTGCTTCGACATTACTCTGGTCACACTGGCCGTACTTACTTCACTGGCTTTCACACAAACCATCGAAGGTGTACGCGAAGGTTCGCTGATTGCCGCCTGCCTGACAGGCTACATTGTCAGCTTCCTCAATCATAAAATTATGACCCGGAAAAACCTCTACCGTCTGGTGCCCGTATTAAAGAGTAATAGCATAGAATACGCCCCAAAGGCTTAACAAATCTGTAATTCAGCTAATACATGTTATAAAGCATGCATTTTTACTTGGATTATTTGCAGATTTCCAGAAAGTCCGTACATTTGCAATGTGTTTTTCATAGTATTAGATTTAAGGTTAACAAAGGTTGGAGTACAGCGGTACTCCTTTTTTTATGCCCGTACGCGAAGTGCATTCGTCGTGCGGGCTGTTTATTTGGCTATCAGCCTGTCAATCTGGACAGGTGTCTGAGGCCAGGAGGGCCGCACCATCGAACCGTAATTCACAATCACTCCTTCTTTATTCACCAGCAGAAAGTAGGGAATGCCGTCGATGTCCAGATGCTTGCGTATCTTACTCCAGTTGCTGCTGTCTACCCAATCTTCAAGAAACAGGCTTTCGATCGCTGTGTCGCGCAAGGAGAAACGTTGCAAGATCCGTTCGTAGTCGGCACGTTTCCCGCTACCACAGATACTGATTATGACTACATCGTCCGTACTGTATCGCGCACGCAACTTCTTCATCGGTTCTATCTCTGCCAGGCAGGGAGGACAATGAACTCCCCAAAAGTCGATATAAACCACCTTTCCCCGATGCTTGTCTATCAGCGAGCGCAAGGGGGCCATATACTGCTCTGCCTCGCTGTCGGAGGCGTCGCCATAGAGCAGATAACGGGAGTAACCCTCAGGATGCTGCAGATATTCCATGGTCCGCCTGTACAGCAGATCCACCGCATGTCGCAACACAGGCACCTGCACCAGCGCGTCGTATTTCGGACGGGCAGCCGTAAAATCTACCGTATCGTTATGAACCAACGAATTGCCCAGCATATTGGCCAAAAGGAACTGCGACAGCATGTTACCCTGTTGCTCGTCCACCAAATCCATGTCGGTAAAAGACTCATCGCCCACGGCATAGCGCCGGTATTGCAGATAAAAGTTCAGATGATAAAGCAACCGGAAATGAGCCGACGTAATGACTTCGTCGGACAACAGCGCATTCACTTCCGGCAACAGGGCTTCGTAACCTGCCATCTCCTGTTTCCAGTCCATCCGTTTCTCAATAAGTATCTGCCGTAAGTGTTCGCGCGCATATCGGAAACGCTCGGCACAGTAGTCGGCCAGCAACATGCGCTCCGTCAGCTTTGCCACATCGTCGCCGGGCGAATATCGGGTCAGGAAGTCGGCCCGCCTTTGTTTCCGCTCCTCATACCCTTTCTCCACAGCTTTGTCGAATGCCTCGCCGGAAGCACGAACATCCTCTGCATAATAATAATCCGGCAGGTAATAACCTTCCCCGACAAAATGCTGCATGCCCTGATTCAGAGCTGCCCGCGAACCCTTTACCACGGGATGCAGCAAGTCTTTGAAATCGATTTGCAAGTAAAGGCTGTCGCCTGCACTGACATAGAGACGGGGCGCATAATTGGCCAGCGACACCTCGCACAGCGCATCGCACAAAGGGAAACGGAAAAAGAAACTGCCATCGTCGCGCAAAGGCGTCGTATAGCAGATATCCTGACCGCTGAAATAGGACAACGACAAACGGAATTCGCGTTCGTTGGGATAGAAGTCACGGTTCAGCACCTTCCCACATATCACTACCTCGCCCCCGTCCGAAGCCGGCCGGGCAAAGGAACCGACTGCAACCGACGCAATCAGGCAAAAAAGAATCATAAAGTATCGCATAGTTATAGAGGCTTATTATGGATAGTGCAAAAATAGAGTTTTACAGCAAAATACCGCCTGTAAACATTTAAAAAGTATATAAAACCGCTAATACATGTTATAAAACATGCTTATTTACTCGGATTGTTTGCAAATCTCCGGAAAGTACGTACCTTTGCAATGTGTTTTTCATAGTATTAGATTTAAGGTTAACAAGAAGGTTGGAGTACAGCGGTACTCCTTTTTTTATGCCCATACGTCTGCTCCGCCCTCCTCGTCAGGCTGCTCCCGATGATTCTTCAGTCAGGCCACAGATTTTTCCTGATTGCCCAGCATTTTTTTCCTAACTGGAAAAAAATAACGCCCTACCTGTAACTATGCCGAAGCCTTGTACGACTAACGAAACAAAAAGACAAGGATATGACGGATACTAACAAAGAAAAAGAATTCACCGAATTGCTGCTGCAAAACCAACACATCATCTACAAAGTGTGCCTGATGTATGCACAGGATAAGGAAGATATCGCCGACCTCTACCAGGAGACGGTGTACAACCTGTGGAAAAGTTACACCACATTCGAAAACAGAAGCAGTTTCAGCACCTGGCTCTACCGTGTCGCCCTGAATACCTGCATCAGCGATCTGCGCCGCCGAAAGCACCACGAGTACGTGCCCCTGCAACTGACGGACATCGACCTGCCCGACAACGACCCGCAAGCCGAAATGCTGAACACCCTGTACAGCCTCGTCCGCTGCCTGAACAAGCTGGACCGCATGTACATCGTCCTCTGGCTGGACGAAAAGACCTACGACGAAATAGCCGAAATCGTCGGTACCAACCGCAATCAGGTAGCCGTCAGACTGCACCGCATCAAAGAGAAACTGAAAACAATGTCCAATCTTTAAATACCCTTTATTATGAATCTGGAAGAAATGCAACAAGCGTGGAAGGAACTCAACGAACGGGTCACACGCAACGAAATTCTGCACCGCGAAGAAGTGAAAAGAATACTGAACACACGACGGGAAAACAGCCTGGAAAAGATGACACGCGTGGAAAAAATGGGACTGGCGATGGTATTGATCGTCTGCATCGTATTCGCGTCTGCCTGGATTGCCCAGCCCGGTTTCCACATCGTGCCCGGCATTACAGGAGCCATACTGATCTTATACGGTCTTCTTGCACAAATCTTCAGCCTGAACAAACTGAGCAAAATCAGACGGGAAACCAATCTGGAAAACCAGGTACGCCACATCCTGCAATACAAGAGCCGTTACAACCGTATGCTGCTGATAGGCTATCCGCTCGTCGCCCTGTTCTTCATCTGTTTCCTCTGCTACTACGGCACACGGTCCAACATCCTCTTCATGTCGCTGCTACTGGCTGCCTGTATCATAGCCGACTACTTTACCTTCCACTACACGCACGACCGGGTAAAAGAGATGATGAGTGCCAACCGTGAACTCAAGCAGATAGAGGAAGAAGGTTAAGGAAGAAGAAAACGTATTGATATGCTTAACAAACCTATAGCAGCCTTAAAACGTGTTAGAAAAAACACATTCTCCGGCCAGAAATTTGCAGATTTCAAGAAAGGCCGTACCTTTGCAACGTGTTTTTCATAGTATTAGATTTAAGGTTAACAAGAAGGTTGGAGTACAGCGGTACTCCTTTTTTTATACCCGTACCCCAACCCTGTTAACCTTTACCCTTTCATCCTACAGACAACACCTGCAAACCCTCTGCTACGGCAGCGGTGCATAAAACCCCAACATAGGCTTATGATAAAGCAAGACTACCTGATACGCATGATACAGGAAATCATCTCGATGATTGTAGATGCCCTGCTCCACCGGAAAAGAATACGCGAGAAGGACTGGGAAGAATACGACCACCTGACCCGACAGATACTGGGCACCGACACCCGCGACCTGCTGAACACCACTGCCGAAGAGCTAACGGCACGCTATGCCGACACGCCCGACGGAATGAACAAGCTGGAGCTGGCCGCCGTCAGCATGTTGAAGCTATCCGAAGAAGTAGAGAAAGACAACCTGCTGCTAAAGTCGCGACTGCGCCAGGAAGGCGCACAGCTGCTGAGATACATCCAGCAAAACAGCGGCAACTACTCGCTTCAGCGCGAGTTCCTCATCCAACTGCTGCAAACCAATCCGTAACCTGAAAGCCTAAGCAGATGGTCCAAATACTTAACAAATCTGTAACAGATTTAAAACGTGTTATAAAACAGCACTTTCCGGTCGGGAAATTTGCAGATTCCGGAAAAGGCCGTACCTTTGCAGCGTGTTTTTCATAGTATTAGATTTAAGGTTAACAAGAAGGTTGGAGTACAGCGGTACTCCTTTTTTTATGTCCGTACGCGAAGTCGCCATTAGGCGTAACGCTCCGCAGAAACGTAACAACATACAAAGTAAACATCAAACCCATAATCATACGAATGACATGAAAACATCAGCCAGACTATTTCTGTCGTGCACAGCCTTATTGCTGTCGGCACACCTCGAAGCACAGACTTTCACCCACATCAGCAGCAGCGAAGGCAACACATGGCAACAAGCCAAAGTACGAATGCAATCCTCGCCCCGACAGACACCTCTGCTCGACGTGACAGACGCCGCCGCTCCCATCACCACTTTCCGGGCATGGGGAGCCACCTTCAACGAACTGGACTGGGACGCACTGGGTCTGCTCACCCGCGACGAGCAGGACGAAATACTTCACAACGTCTTTGCCCCCGACGGCGACCTGCGCATTGCCCGCGGACGCATCTCGATGGGAGCCAACGACTATGCCCGCTCGTGGTACAGCTGCGACGAGATGGAGGGTGACTTCGAACTACGCTACTTCAATATCGACCGCGACAAGCAGGCCATCATCCCCTTCATACGCGCCGCGCAGAAGTACAACCCCGACCTTACCTGCTGGGTGTCGCCCTGGTGCCCGCCAAGCTGGATGAAAATCAACGGTGACTACCCCGTACTAAGCAGCCCTTACAACAACCTGCCCGAAAAGATGAATTACCTGCTCTATGGTCAGACGGGAGGAGAAACCGACCCGGACGAAATGAAGCTGACCGGCGAGCGCAACGGCAAGTTCCCCAAGAAGCTGGCCACTACCGACTATATGATACAAGACCCGCGCTACCTGCAAACCTATGCCAACATGTTCTGCAAGTTCATCGACGCCTACCGCGAGCAGGGCATACGCATCGACATGGTGATGTACCAGAACGAAGCCTACAGCTACACTCCCTATCCCGGCTGTGCCTGGACAGCCGAAGGCACCATACGCTTCAACCGCGACTACCTGGCACCTACCCTGAAGCGCCTGCACCCCGACGTGAAGCTTTACCTGGGCACCTTCAACACCAACCGTCAGGACTATGTGGAGAAGATACTTGCCGACCCGCAGCTACAGTCCTGCATCTCGGGCATGGGATTCCAATGGGAAGGGCGCGAAATACTGCCTGAAATACGCCGCCAGCATCCCGACTGGAGCTACATCTGCTCGGAAAGCGAATGCGGATGGGGCAGCTTCGACTGGAAAGCAGCCGAACATACCTTCGAGCTGATGAATCACTACCTGGGCAACGGCTGCAACGAATACATCTTCTGGAACTTCATCCTGGCCGACAACGGTGAAAGCCCCTGGGGCTGGAAACAGAATGCCCTGATCAGGGTGGACAGCCAGACGCGCACCTACACCTATACCCCCGAATATTATGCCGCGAAACATTACAGCCATTTCATCGGCCGGGATACACAAATCGTAGGTTACCATCCGGCCTCGGAAGGTAACACACCGGTATTAGTGGCCAAAACAGCCGAAGGAAAGACGGTAGTCGTAGCCGGAAACTTCAACGACGAAGCGCGCACTGTCAGCCTGAAACTGGGCAACCGCTACCTGAACATCGAACTGGCGCCGCACTCCTTCAACACCCTGACGGAGGGGCGCTGACACCTGTGCCCGCCACGGTTTACCGCATGGGCAGCGACGGACGTGGCGGGAGTATCGTAGGCCCGTCACTTCTTCTTTTGCTGTCGAAGACGGCTGTACGGAGAATTTCGTACAGGATGCCGCCTACGTCGAGTCCCAACGTGAACTTGTCGAACTTGTAATAAGGGATGGCCACAGGCACCATCTGCCAACCTCCGCGCATGGAGTCGTAGTAACGCTGCACACCTACCTCCATGCCGAAACGGTCGGTCATGTCAATCACCATGGTGGCGCCGTATCTGTTCGTGGCCATACCGTACGAATTGCCCATCACATACGAGCCGAAGGCACGGAAGGCCAGGCGGTCGGAAACCTGATATTTCAGCATGCCCGACGTGTTGAACATCTGACGGCTGAGGTGCGACATCGTCATCTTCATGGCATTCATCTGGATCTGGAAGTCCAGCCGGTCGCTTAACTTGTGTCCATAACCTATCGAAGCCTCGTTCAGCCGGCCGATGCCGGGCAGTGAAGTCTGACTGCCTGCCCCCATCAGATAGCCCTTGCCAAGGCGTGTCATCACGCCACCGGTGCTGTAGTCGCCCCGGTAGAGCGGCGAAGGATGGGTGTAGTAAGGGATGACGGGCATCGCATCGAGCGAGAAGCGGGGTGTCGGCTCGGGCACTTCGGGCACGCTGAACCGTTGCTGCGAAGGCAGATCCGGAGCAGCCTTCACCAGCTCCATCAGGTCGGGAGCCACGATTTTCGGGGTATTTACCGGCGGAACATACGGCAGTTCGCCGTTCCCCATATCCAGGCGAAGCGTGTCGCGGGGCGTATCCTCTGCCCCAGCCTGTGCCCACACGCCGTGTGGGAGCAACGCTGCCAACAGGCTGCATACCATCACTTTCAGACAGACTCTCCGTACGATGTACATATCCTCCTCCTTTCTTGTTTCGGACAGCCCGGACCACTACCAACCACCTCCGGCGCCGGCGGGCGAAGACACCACTGCCGCAGCGCGTCGGGACAAAGGTTTCCGTCGCGGGCTCTACTTACAAAAGTAGCAAAATTCCCGTTTCCCTCATGCTGACGGAAACGATTTTATACATTATTCAACCTTTGCCTGCACAGGCACGGCATATTCTACAAAAGTTAAGAGAAAAGAACGCACAACGGCGCTCTGCAAGGAATATTCTTAATCAGGAAACAGCCCTCATCCGATTCCGTAACTTCTTGAATATAAGTGCTGTTAGTTCCTGTCTATCTCAGTATACGACTGAGGGTACCTAAGTATAGGACTGAGGGGGTCTAAGTATACGACCGAGGGTGCCTAAGTATACGACTGTGATAGGCTCCCCCGGTCGGTATGGATATGTTATAAAGAAAAATAACTGCCTGCGAAGCAGTGGGGCGTCAGGCAGACACCTCTTCGCCCTTCAGCGTGGCCGAGCTGGCTTCGGTGATTCGCACACGCACGAAGTCGCCTACGCGGTGTGTGCCGCGGTCGAACACCACTACCCTGTTCTGTTCCGTCCGTCCGAACAGCTGGTCGCGGCTGCGCTTGCTCACTCCCTCGACCAGCACCTCGAAGGTCTGACCCACGCAACGTGCGTTGGCCTCGGCCGAAAGACGGTTCTGCAAAGCGATGATTTCGTTCAGGCGGCGTATTTTCACCTCCTCGGGAACGTCGTCGGGCAAGTGCTTGCTGGCATAGGTGCCCGGGCGTTCGCTGTACTTGAACATAAAGGCCGCGTCGTAGGCGCACTCCTCCATCAGCGACAGCGATTGCTGGTGGTCTTCCTCGGTCTCACTGGAGAAGCCCGAGAAGATGTCGGTCGAAAGCCCGCAGTCGGGGATGATGCGGCGGATGGCTGCTACACGCTCCAGATACCACTCACGGTCGTACTTGCGGTTCATCAGCTTCAGTATGCGGCTGCTTCCGCTCTGCACGGGCAGGTGGATGTGCTTGCACACGTTGGGCATGTCGGCAATGACGTGCAGTGTCTCGTCGCTCATGTCCTTGGGGTGCGACGTAGTGAAGCGTACACGCATATCCGGAGCAGCTTCGGCTACCTGGCGCAGCAGCATCGGGAAAGTCACTACCTCCCCGTCGGCGCGCTCGAAACGGTACGAATTGACGTTCTGCCCCAGCAGGGTCACTTCTTTGTAGCCTTTCTGCTGCAAGTCGGCCACCTCGCGCAAGATACTTTCCACATCGCGGCTGCGTTCGCGGCCTCGCGTATAGGGGACTATGCAGTAAGTACAGAAGTTATTGCATCCGCGCATGATGGACACAAAACCTGAAATGTGATTGCCGCAGATGCGCGAAGGCACGATATCGCGGTAGGTCTCCGTGGTAGACAGTTCCACGTTGATGGCTTTCTCGCCCGCCTCTACCGCCGCAATCAGGTCGGGCAAGGTCAGGTAGGCATCGGGGCCTGCCACCAGGTCTACATGATGGTTGGCAATAAGGTCTTCCTTCACCCGCTCGGCCATACAGCCCAGCACGCCCACAATGAGCCCGCGATGCTTCTTCCGCATCGAGTGGAAGAACTCCAGGCGGTTCAGAATCTTCTGCTCGGCATTATCGCGCACCGAACAAGTATTCAAAAACACGGCATCGGCCTCGTCCAGCGTCTCGGCCATCGTATATCCGGCCATTTTCATAATCGACGCAACCAGTTCACTGTCTGCCACATTCATCTGGCAGCCGTACGTTTCGATGAACAATTTCTTATTGTCACCGGCAGTTGCAGATTTTAAGTCTGCTCCCGTTTGATTTTCCATTATTCCTAAAGTTTATTGATTTCGGGGACAAAGATAATGAAAGGACAGTGCCGGGGAAAATGAAAACAGTGTTTTCTGAAGTAACACATCAAACGTGCGCGCCCACACCACAGATAAACCGAAAAACAAACGCCATTTTTGGCCTAAAACACCTTAAACGAAAAGAAAATGCAACAGAAATAGCCTGTTTGACAGTGATTCTACTAATTAATGTTAACGTAAAAAGCTTTTTCTGACTGTTAATTTGGTAAAAAAAGAATTATTTTACATTTTTGTGCAATGAAAGAAACATTAGATTTTTTCATAGTTAAGGTTTAGGTTAAAAAAATTAAGGGGAGCTGTGAAGCTGCCCTTTTTTATTGCCCAAATGTTAGGGGCTATCAGATTAATTAACTACCTTTGGCGGTGAAAAACAAGCATGCGTATGGAAGATATCTTCAAGTTTCTGTTGGTGGCAGGAATCATCGTGGTCGGAATCATCAAGCAGTTCAGGAAGGAAGCCCAAAGTAGCGAAGCTCCTCCCAGTGATGAACATGGCATGCCCCTACCCCACGAAGCCAATCCGCTTCCCGAAAACTGGGGAGGAGAAACCTATGGCGGATACATTCCCGAAGGTCCCAAACCAGCCGAACAGCTCCATACCCCGAAAAAGCAACAGAAGACTTCCAGACCCGAACCTTTCATCCCGCGAAGAGACCGGCAGACATCATCGCACCGGATTAGCCCGACTTCGCAACCGACCGCCCCTCCGGCCCCTGCCGGGCAAGAAACAGACCACGCTGCAACCGACTTCGACCTGCAGTCGATAGAGGAAGTACGGCGAGGCATCCTTTGGGCAGAAATACTGAACAGGAAATACTGAAACCTGCTGTCGGTACATAAGCATTCGGTTCCTTCGCTTTTACGTTTGCAAGTTGGCAAGATATTACCTTTCTTCAACTGAACGGCTAAAAGACTCACGAACGGACAGACTTGACCCTGAAATCTTTAACATCAAAAATATAAAAGAACAATTATGGCATTTAATTACATTTCAGCAGAAGAAGCTGCAAGCCTCATCAAACATGGCTACAACATTGGTCTGAGCGGATTTACTCCCGCAGGAACTGCCAAAGCCGTTACACATGCTTTGGCTGCCATCGCAGAAGAAGAACATGCAAAGGGCAATCCCTTCCAGATCGGTATCTTCACCGGAGCCTCTACAGGTGATGCCTGCGACGGTATCCTGTCGCGCGCCAAAGCCATCCGCTACCGTGCTCCCTACACCACCAACCCCGACTTCCGCAAAGCCGTAAACAACGGTGAGATTGCCTACAACGACATCCACCTTTCGCAAATGGCACAGGAACTGCGTTATGGCTTCATGGGCAAAGTAAACGTAGCCATCATCGAAGCCTGCGAGCTGACCGAAGACGGTAAAATCTATCTGACTGCTGCCGGTGGTATCGCTCCTACCGTATGCCGCTTGGCCGACATGATCATCGTCGAGCTGAACGCTGCACACAGCAAGGCTGCTATGGGCCTGCACGACGTGTACGAACCCCTTGACCCGCCTTACCGCCGCGAAATACCCATTACCAAGCCCAACGACCGCATCGGCTTGCCCTACATCCAGGTAGATCCGAAGAAGATTGTAGGCGTAGTAGAGACCAATTGGCCAGACGAAGCACGTTCGTTTGCTGCTGCCGACCCCGTAACCGACAAGATCGGACAGAACGTTGCCGACTTCCTGGTACACGACATGAGACGTGGCATCATTCCGCAAAGCTTCCTGCCGCTGCAGAGTGGTGTGGGTAACATTGCCAACGCCGTACTCGGCGCACTGGGACGCGACACCACAATCCCCGCCTTCGACGTATATACCGAAGTTATCCAGAACTCCGTTATCGGCCTGATCCGCGACGGCCGCGTGAAGTTTGCTTCAGGCTGTTCGCTCACCGTTACCAACGACTGTCTGAACGGTGTATATCAGGACATGGACTTCTTCCGCGACAAACTGGTACTCCGTCCGTCGGAAATCTCCAACAGCCCCGAAGTTATCCGTCGTCTTGGCGTTATCTCTATCAATACTGCCATCGAAGCCGACATCTACGGTAATGTAAACTCTACCCACATCGGCGGAACGAAGATGATGAACGGTATTGGCGGCAGCGGCGACTTCACACGCAATGCCTACATCTCTATCTTCACCTGCCCGTCTGTAGCCAAGGAAGGCAAGATCAGCGCCATCGTTCCGATGGTATCGCACGCCGACCACAGCGAACACGACGTCAACATCATCGTTACCGAGCAAGGTGTGGCCGACCTCCGCGGCAAGAGCCCGAAGGAACGTGCACAGACTATCATCGAGAACTGTGTTCACCCCGACTACAAGAACATCATGTGGGATTACCTGAAACTGACCGACGGCAAGTCACAGACTCCGCACGCCATCCGTGCTGCCCTGGGTATGCATACCGAGTTGGCTAAGAGTGGCGACATGCGCAACGTTGACTGGTCACAGTATTAACAGACATTCTCCAACGGGACATAACCTGTTGATAAGCGAATAAACGACAAGGGATAAAGAAGTGGATGCTACGAAATCCATCTTCTTTATCCCTTGTTTCTATATAAAAAGCCATCCCTGGAAATCACTTCCCGGGATGGCTCGTCTTCTTATAAAAAAGAGTATAAAGAGAGATTAGTATTTATTCCTGTCCTCCACCCAATGCGCAATAAAGACTGATTACACTCTGTATTTCGCTGAAGCGGTTGGCGGTCTGCGTAAGTTGGGCACTCAGCAGGTTCTGTTTGGCCGTAAGCACATCCAGGTAAGTCGTAGTGCCATGCTCCATAAGCAAGGAAGTACTCTTCACGGCTTTCTGCAACGAAGCTACCTGCTTGTCCAGCAACAGGCTCTTGTCGCGGCTGGTCTGCCAGGCCGTCAGTGCGTCGTTCACTTCGCTGCCTGCATTCAGCAGAGTCTGTTGGAAAGAAAGGGCGGCTTCTTCCTGTTGCGCCTTACTGATCTTAAGCTGTCCCAACAGCTGTCCGCGTGCAAAGAGCGGCTGGGTGAGCGAACCTACGGCCGAAGCCAAGAACTTGGCAGGATTAATAATCATGGATCCGGCCGAGTTGGTCCAGCCTGCACTGCCACTCAACGTAATGGAGGGATAGAAAGCCGAGCGTGCCGCATTGGTGGCATAGAAGGCCGACTCCAACGACCGTTCGGCCATGCGTACGTCGGGCCGATTGGCAAGCATCTGCATGGGGATGCCTACAGATAACTCATCGGGCATCTGCACGCCAGCCAGTGTGCCGCGTTCGTAGGAACGGGGTGTCTCGGCCAGCAGCAATGCAAAGCTGTTTTCTGCCTGGTTGATTTGCTCTTTCAGGTCGAGCACAGATGCCTGTACCTCGTAACAGGCGGCTTCCATCTGCGATACGGCAGCCTCGTTGGCCTGTCCTGCATTCATCAGGGCACGGGTAGAGCGAACGGTTTCTTCCCACGACCGGGCCATATCCTGCGCACAGGCAAGCTGGTCGTCGAGCATCAGCAAAGTATAATAGGTATTGGCTATACCGGCAATAAGCTGTGTACGTACAGCCTGCTTATAATCCTTACTTTGGGCATAAAGAGCCTGTGCCTGCCGTTTGCTGTTTCGCATCTTACCGAAAATATCCAGTTCCCAACTGGCAGTAACGGGCAGCGAATAGGTCTGTGTAGCTTTTCCGCCATCGAAGCTGCTTACCGTCCCCTGAGGAGCCAATGCAAACGAGGGCAGAAATGCAAGCTTGGAGGAAAGCAAGGTAGCCTCGGCCTCCTCGATACGAAGCTGTGCGGACAGATAATCGGTATTGTTCTGCAAACCTTGTTCGATATAGGCCTGCAGCTGCGGATCGGTAAAAAGCTCGTGCCAGTCCATGCTGCCGAGACTGGTAGTGTCTTCAGTGCTGAACTCTTCCCCATAAAGGTTGTCGGGCACGCTTTCGGCCGGCTTATATTTGGTATATATGCCGCAGCTGCTCAGCAGAGCAGCGGCGGTTGACAATAAAATAAGTTTCTTCATATTAGTTGATGGATTAATTTTTTAAGAATGATTATTTCTCCTCATTAAACCCACTACGTTCTGCCAGGCTTCTTTCGCGCTCCAACAACACTTGAGCATCGGCTTCCAGTTCCTGGTGCGGACGAATCTTCTCCTGCATATATTCGAAGATAATGTAGAATACCGGCACAACGAACAACAATGCAAGGGTTCCGATCAGCATACCACCCACGACGGTAGTACCCAATGACGAGTTACCGTTGGCACCCGCACCACTGGAGAACATCAGCGGAAGCATACCGAATATCATGGTAAGCACCGTCATCAGGATAGGACGGAAACGTACCTGGGCAGCTGCATAGGCCGACTCAATAATACCCATACCCTTGCGCCGACGCTCGATGGCAAACTCCGTAATCAGGATGGCTGTCTTGGCTAACAGACCGATCAGCATAATCATACCTGTCTGCATATAAATGTTGTTCTCCAGTCCGAAGAGCTTGGCAAACAGGAACGATCCGAACATACCGAACGGCACAGAGAGGATAACGGCAAACGGTACCAGGAAGCTCTCGTAAAGACAGGCCAGAATCAGGTAAATCAGGAAGACACAAATACTGTAGATAAACACTGTCTGGAACTGGCTGGTATTGGCCTCCTCACGCGAAATGCCACCGTACTCGTAACTGTAGCCCGAAGGTAACATCTGTTCGGCCACTTCGGCAATCGCTTTCTGTACCTCACCGGTAGAATATCCTTCGGCCACATTCACGTTGACAGAGATAGAGCTGAACAGGTTGAAACGGTTCTTGATTTCGGCACCTTCGGTCTTGCTCAACGTAACGAACTGGCTGAGAGGAGCCATCTCCGTACCGTTGCGCACAAACATATTGCTCAGATCCATCTGGTCCAAACGATATTTTGGATCGGCCTGAAGCATCACGCGGTACATCTTGCCAAACTTATTGTAGTTGGACACATACGAACCACCGCAATAGCTACCCAATACGCTCAGTACTTCGTTGGGTGAAATGCCGGCACGCATACACTTGGCAGCGTCTACATCTACCGAAATCTGCGGGAAGTTCTCGGCATAGGTCGTATAAGCCATTGCCACCTCCGGACGTTGGTTCAGCGCACCGAGATATTGCAGCACAGCGTGATAGAAAGTGGTCATGTCACCACCCGTCTTGTCCTGCATGTTCAATTCTACCGAGTTACCCATACCGTAGCCCGGAATCATAGGCGTCTGGAAGCAGAATATCTGTGCATCCTTTATCTGGGCAAACTGAGCATTGAGGCGACCCATCACGGCTTCTGCCGAATGTTCACTACCACTACGTTCGCTCCAGTCTTTCAGACGGATGATAATCATACCATACGACGTACCCTGTCCAGAAAGGAAACCGTAACCGGCTACACGCTGGAAGTGGGCTACTTCGGGAGTATTGGTCAGAATGGCATCTACTTTATCCAGCACCTGAGTGGTCTCCTTCAGTGTGCTACCCGGAGCAGTGCTGACATTGGCCATGATGGTACCCTGGTCTTCCTGCGGTACAAGTCCTGTTTTGGTGGTGTTCATAAAGAATACCAGCAGCACAACAGCAGCAACCAGAGCTGCCCAACACATCCAACGATGGTGGATGGCAAACATCACACCTTTCTTATATTTACCCAACAAAGCGGTATAAGAAACATTGTAAGCGGCACGGACACGACCATTAATACTCTTGGCACTCTTCGTACCCGATGCCGGACGCATCAGCAAGGCGCACAATGCCGGACACAGTGTCAGGGCACATATCATGGAGAGACCTACGGAAGTAGCCATAGTAATACCGAACTGTGTGTAGAAAACACCGGACGTACCACCCATGAAAGTCACAGGAATAAACACGGCCATGAACACACAAGTACAGGAAATGATGGCCATCGTCACATCGCCCATCGCATCTTTGGTAGCAAGGTAAGGCGACTTGTAGCCAGAGTCGAACTTCTCCTGCACCGCCTCAACCACCACGATGGCATCATCCACCACCGTACCGATGGCCAACACCAACGCAAACATGGTCAGAATGTTCAGACTGAAGCCTGCGGCAATCAGGCAGGCAAACGTACCTACCAGAGAAACGATGATAGATATAGAAGGAATAAGCGTACTCTTGAAATCCTGCAGGAAGAAGTATACCACCAGGATAACCAGAATAATGGCAATCACCAACGTCTCTACAATACTGTAAATCGAAGCATACAGGAAGTCATTAGAACTCATCAGATTGACAAACTCCAATCCTTCGGGCAGATCTTTCGACAACTCATCGAGCAAAGCCGAGATTTCGGCATTCACGGCAGTAGCGTTCGATCCTGCTGTCTGGAAGGCCATGAAGGCAATGGCTGTCTTACCGTCCATCTCGCCCTGGTAACTATAGCTCAATGCACCCAGCTCTACTTCGGCTACATCCTTCAGACGAAGAACAGAACCGTCTTCCTGTGCACGTACGACGATGTTCTCAAAGTCAGATACTTCTTTCAGACGGCCACGATACTTCATGGTGAGCTGGTATACATTATCCGAATTCTCGCCCAATGAGCCCGTAGGTGCCTCCAGGTTCTGCATAGCCAATACTGCACTGATGTCCGAAGGTACCAGCCCATACTGCGCCATTCGGTCAGGTTTCATCCAGATACGGATACTGTAAGGGGCGTTCATCGCCATCACGTCGCCCACACCGGCAATACGCTTGATCTGGGGCACAACATTGATGTCAAGGTAGTTTCCGATAAATGCCTGGTCGTAACGCCCGTTGGTGCAGACCAGTGAATTGATTTGCAGAAAGCTGGTCTGACGTTTCTGCGTGGTCACACCGATTTGTGTTACCTCGGCAGGCAACAATCCTTGTGCCTGCGTCACACGGTTCTGCACGTTCACTGCCGCCATATCGGGGTCGGTACCTTGCTTGAAGTAGACCTGTATGGTAGCTGAACCGTTATTGGTAGCCGTCGAGGTCATGTAAATCATGTTTTCCACACCGTTGATACTCTCCTCCAACGGCATGATAACGCCGTTCATCACGGCATCTGCATCGGCACCCGTATAAGTGGCTGATACGTATACTGTAGGTGGTGCAATATCAGGATATTGTTCCACAGGCAACGTGAACAGCGAAATCAGGCCGATAGCAAAAATAAGGACGGAGATGGAGATGGCCATCACCGGCCGTTTAATGAATATGTTTCCTTTCATAATGTTCGTTGTTTATGGGAGTCAAGAAGTCCGGGAACGGTTCCCTTCAACTCCTTCAGCTCCTGCAGGTTTTGCCGAAAGCAAAACTTAGGTTATTTTATCTGCATTCCCTCTCTCAACAATCCGGCTCCTTTCGCCACGATTTCCTCGCCCGGCTTCAGGCCGTCCATTACTACAAATTCGCGACCGTTGTTTATCGGTGCTACCGAAACCAGTGTAGAAGCGGCCTTTCCGTCCACTACCTTATACACCAGATATTTGTCCTGCATCTGTACGGCTGCTCCCTGCGGGATGACAATACAATCCTTGTAGACACTGGGGATAGATACACTGCCGGAGGCTCCACTGTGCAGCAGATGTGATTCGTTGGGGAAAACGGCACGTGCAATGACCGTACCCGTCTGGCGGTCGATGACACCACTGATGGATTCGATCTTTCCCTTCTCGGCATATACGGAGTTATCGTTCAGGGTCAGCGTTACTTCGGGCATGTTCTTCAGTGCCTCGTCCATCGAACCGTACTGACGGGTGAGGGAGAGCAACTGATTTTCGGTCATGGAGAAATAGACGTACATCGTGCTATTGTCGCTCACCGTAGTAAGAGGTTGTGCCATGGCCGAGCTGACCAATGCACCTACACGATAAGGCAAAGCACCCACAACGCCGTTGCTGGGACTCTTTACTTCGGTATATGAGAGGTTATTACGGGCATTCACTTCCTGTGCCTCGGCCTGTGCCAGTTGTGCCTTGGCAGTGAGGTAATTGTTCTGAGCCGTCTTCAGACTGAACTCTGATACGACTTTCTGCGCATACAGTTCCTTCTGGCTACCATAGTTCAGCTCGGCTGTAGCCAAAGAGGCACGGGCTGTCGCTACATTGGCCTCGGCCGTCTTCAGGGCTGCTTTATACGGAACCTGATCGATAATGAAAAGTAACTGACCTTGACGCACGGCTTCACCTTCGGTCACGCAGAGCCGTACAATCGTACCCGATACTTGCGGATAGATGTCAATGTCCTGCCGTCCGCGGATAGTGGCGGAATAGGAGGTGGAAAGTTCTTTATCGGCGGTAGCCACCGTCATAGTCTCGTAAGAAGAAGATTGCATAGCGGCATTTGGTGCCTGCTTGCACGATACCAATCCCAAAAACGTACAACCGACAATTGTCATCAGTCGTATCTGTTTACTTTGTACCTTTTTCATATTCAATTTGTTTGTTTAGAAATTGGCGCAAAGATAGACGAATAGAACAATCCGGATGTTATCTATATGCCTGAATGGATGTTTTATATTTCCCACGAATAGGCATATTTTCTTAAAAAATATTACATAAAGAACAACTTTTATGAGAAATAGAACAGTCTATATTTCCCAATATTCTACACCTTTGCAGCGGAAGAAAAGAACACATCTGCCAGCGCAGTGTCCGGCTGAATCCAGAACATCAGCCTGACTACTAAAACAAAAAACGGAACTTAAATAATTCATATAGAATATGTATACGAAAGAAGAAACGATTATCGCAGTAGACATTGACGACTTCAAAAAATACAAAGAAGAAATGCAAGGAGAATATGTAGACTACGTAGATGACAACGTCATTGTGGCACGGAACATAGACAACCTGCCCAACTCCAACCGGATGATAAGACTGAACCTGTTCATCATCGTAACCTGCATCGAGGGAAAAATGCAGCTAACCGTCAACGGAAAGGATTATCAGCTGCAGGAAGGAGAAACATTTATATGCCTCCCCACCATGATTGTAAGTAATATGCTGCTCAGCCCCCAGCACAAGGTCGGCATGATAGGCTTCTCTACCAAATTTCTGCAGCAGACCATAAAGCGGGGAAGAGCGACCGAAAAGGCGCTGTATTACATCTATAAAAACCCCGTCTTTGCCAAAGCATCGGAAGAAAAGACCAAAAACAGCCGTACTTTCAGCCAGTACTCCCAATTGATCATGGACAAAATAAGCGATACTTCGCACCGCTACCGGCAGGAAATTCTGGAACATCTCTTCTCTGCCCTGTTCTACGAAATGCTGGTAGGCATCCAAAAACATTCCGATACAATCGAAGAAACCGGAATGGAAGCCGACCGCAGCAAACGGATTTTCAAACAATTTATGGAGGAAGTGGCAGAAGACGGCGGAATACACCGCTCCGTGAGCCACTATGCCGACCGGTTGTGCTACTCGCCCAAATACATCTCCAGCGCTATCAAAGAGGTCAGCGGACGCACACCTACCGAATGGATCAACGAATACGCCATCGAACAGATAAAATATCAGTTGAAGCACTCGGACAAGTCTGTCAAGGAGATTGCCGAGATGTTCAACTTCCCCAACCAGTCATTCTTCGGCAAGTACGTGAAAGCGCATGTAGGCATGTCGCCCGCCCGCTACCGCGCTTATTCGAACGGTAAGGCACAAAGCGACTCGCAGACCGCATCCTGAAA
>NZ_FR883042.1:0-14034 GCF_000435115.1 Bacteroides sp. CAG:633
GTAACCGCTTTGATACAGGATGGGCACCGGATTGGTGTGCATTGTATCAATGCCTCCCAACGAGTCGGCAGAAGCCATTTCTTCGGTCAGGCGGTGCAGATCGTAACGACTGTGCTTCAGCAGTTCGACCAAGAAAGTGGGTGTACCGGTTTCGAACCAGTAGCTTCCGAACCGCATTTTGGCAAACGTATTGAGCAGGCTGAAGGGGTTGTAGATGTCTTCGCTCTCCTCTGCAAAGTGATAGCCGTCGTACATCTTTTTCAGTTCAGCTTTGGTTTCCTCTTCGGTCAGTTTGTTCTCTTGCCCCAGTTCGATGATGTCTTCTTGGAAGTTGGTAAACAGTTCTTCTTCCGTAATGCCGCACAGACTGGTAAAGCGTTCGTCGATGGAGATGTCCATCAGGTTGTTCAGATCGCTGAACACGCTAACCTTGCTGAACTTGGTTACTCCGGTCAGTAGGGCAAACTTGATGTAGCGGTCGCAACTCTTCATCACGCCGTAGAAGGCTTTCAGCGTGTTGCGGTAGTCGGTCAGCAACGCTTCGTTGCCGATGGCCTGAAGCATGGGTTTATCGTACTCGTCGATGAGGATGACCACGTTACGCCCCCACTTCTCTGCCGCACGCTGTATCACCCCCTGGAAGCGTAAGGACAGGGTCGTCTCACTGGGACGGGTTTCGTACATCGCCTCCCAAGCACACAAAGCATCGTTAAGGATGCTGTACAGGCTTTCCGGTGTATCATATTTCTGGGCGTTCAAATCCAAGTGCAGGATGGGATATTCGGTCCATTCCGTCTCCAACGTCTCCATGGCAAGCCCTTCGAAAAGTTCCTTTTTCCCCTGAAAGTATGCTTCTATGGTAGAGATTAGCAGACTCTTTCCAAACCGACGGGGACGACTTAGGAAATAATACTGCCCTGATTTCACCAATTTGTAAATCAGTTCTGTTTTATCGATATAGCAGTAGTTTCCGCTACGTATCTTTTCAAAATTCTGTATGCCTACCGGATAGTTTCTTTTCATAATGCATCAGGATTTACTTGCCAATGAACCAGAAATAATATCTGTTACAAAGATAAAGATTTTTATGTCATGCACAAGCAATCTTCTTTTCCATCTTCTCTGTAAGCCTTCTGTTTATCGAGCACACTATCTTAAGACGTCAGCTTTCAGAACACTGCTTTGAACGACAGATGAAAGTCGGCACGCAGCACCCGTATCTTGTTCCATTTGCTCAAATCGACCGTTCCTTCCACTCCGTCGTCGTCTACATCCAGCGACGAACTGTTTCCACCGATCAACGAAGCACCCGCGCCCATGTAAAATCCCTTATACAGGCGGTAACTGAAGCCCAAGTCCATGTTAGCACCCAAAAAGCCGGTCGAATAAGTCGGTTGTTCCTTGTCATCGGCAAAACCTTCGGCACGGTAGTGCATATAACCTGCTCCGATGGTATACTCCATGCACAGCCGCGGGGTAATCATCCGCCGCAGCCCCACTTGTGGCGCAATGTAGTTCAGGTTCACATTCTCGGCCAGCATGCCGACACCGTCTACCTCGTAGTTCTCGGAAGCAGTGAAGAAGTTGTACTTCAAGCCCACCTGCCACAGCTCGTCCAAAAGCCAGAAAACTTCAACGTTACTGCTGAAAGCTTTATCGTAAGCATCGCGATAGCTGACACCGTAGGGCGACAGGTTGGAGTTGCCTAACAAATGCCCCGCACCAAATTCGGCTGACAAGGTAAACTTGCCTTCGGAAGAAGACTGTGCAAAAGAAGCAAAACTGACTGCTGAGAGCAGAACGAATAAAAGAATGAAGCGTTTCATCATTATAGAACTTTTGTATATTTTGGAATAAATCACGTTCCTAAATTTCCCTAACTGGGAAAAAATTATTAGATAGTTAGGAAAAAAACGAAAGCCAATAACGGCATATTTTCAGCCATGCAAGCCGAATACCTTCTGATTACATTATTGCCTTGCTCCGTAACGTGCCTTTACTGTTATCGTATCCAGAGGATTTTTCTGGTTATAAAACACACCATCCACCAGCACTTCGATCATAGGTGAAATGGATGTCACCCAGTTGACATAAAATATTTCCGCACGAACCGGATGTTCTTTGTCCGGAATATAATAAGTTTTATCCACACCTTCACCCGTTATCAGTCTGATGCAATCGGTTTTTGTTTCCAGCAAGTCATAGTCATAATCGGTTATGTAACGGGGGCTACGGCTGTCGTCAATTCCATGCAGCACCACTTTCATCACCAGGTCTTCACGAAGTACAATACCAGTCGACATAAAAAGAACAACTGAATCTGTCCATTGAAATGATCCGGAAGAAGTTACAACCGGCCTCGACTGAATCGAATTGGACAAACTAAACTGTTCTTCTCCCACCGTTCCTTCAAAATACCCCCAAAACACACTGCTTCGAGGAAAGGGGCGAGGAGTTTCTTCCACCATTTCTTCGCTATTATCACACGAGGTAAATACAGCCAAAGCCGCAAAGCCAATAAGAAGGCTTAACACGAAAATATTAAAGTGTTTCATCATTTTCTTAGATTATTGACGTGCACAAAAAAAGTCATAATAAGCAAAAATTCCAAAGGAGGGAATGTTTTTAACATAAAAACATTCACCTCCTTCTCTATATCCTTTTCAATCAACGCAACCGTTCAATTTCCAACAAATGATAATTAGCCTCATCGCCGATGTGAGTCCTTAAAGAAAGCTGGTTGTCAGAACACTCAAGCAACCACCAATAACCTTTCAAGGGAGCTCCTTCGCGGACAGTAGTAAACTGAATGCCATTATCGGACAATTGATAGGTAAACTCGTCGTAACGTTCTTCTGTTTTGACTTCACAAAAGATACCTGTACCATCCTGATAGAACTCGATACGGACATCGTTTTCATAACTCACCCCGTCAAACACGGAGGTCAGCTTACCTTTCCAAACGGACTCCCCAATCAGAGCAGTCAAATCAGAGTCATCGTCACTACATCCCGTTACTGTAAATAAAGTGAGTAAAGTAAACAAAGAAAAAGAAAATAGTTTCATCATTGTTTTCATAATCAATCGTTTTTTCAAATTCATGCACAAAAATAAATCTATTTATCTGTTTACTTTCCAAAAACAGTACGCAAGTTGTACGCAAACCACACGAAAGATTTGCGTACAACTTGCGTACAAAGAGATTTGATATTTATTTAGAAATTCCGTATAAAGCGGTCCCAGTCGTCTGGCGTACCTTCCCGACCGAACACTTTCTTGTACAGGCGTTTGCGAATGGATGTTACAGCCTGCTTACTGCGGAGTACAAGCAAAGCGATACGCTTGAAAGGCATATCTATTTTGAGTAACAAACAAACCTGGAGTTCCACTTCATTCATTGGGTACAAGTCTTTCAGCCGTTGCGTAAAATTCCGATAAGTATTATCTATCGCTGAAATCAGTTCACTCCAGTCTTCCTCCAATATCTTATCATCGGTTTCATGAAACTTTATATAAATCGCAGAAGTTTGGAACGCCTTTACTGCTTCCTGTTCCATCTTTTGCTGTGCTTCTACCTGTTCGTTGTCTTTTTCTAACGAAAGTTTTTGTGCATGGAGCAATTCTTGCCGGGAGATATCCGATGTTGTCCTCACCTCTTGCAATTCTTTTTCCAGTTCGGCTATCCGCTTTTTATTTTCTTCTATAAACTCCTGGCTCTGTCGATACTTCTGTTCTTCCAAGGCTTTTAATTTCTGCAATTGATTGATTCTGCCTTCTTCCTTTCGTTTCCGGTTCTGCCGATAGGCAAAAAACAATGCAACAACTACCACCATGCTTGCTGTAATCCAGACAATATAATTTTTCTGTTGCCTGTTCTGCATTTGCAACCGGTTGTTTTCCTCTTCCCGCAACTGATAATTGTAGAGTGCATTGATTTTGCGGACAGCTTCGGTACGGACAAGTTCACTGGTTGAGTCTGCATAAACCAGATATTTATCAAAATACTCAAACGCCTTTTCATAATTTCCCCTCAGGCGTGCGATTCTGGCCAATCCCTCATATCCTTCTTTCTTGTAGGAATACCGCTCCATCTCGGTCATTCGCTTCGAATAATAATAAGCTGAATCTATTTGATTTACACTGAAATAATAACGAGCTGCCGTACTATAACGAGGTGCTCTTTCTGCAAGACTCATCTGTGACAATGCCATTTGTAAACACTTATAAGCCTCTTTATACATCCCCAGTTGCGTATAATAGGCCGAAAGCTCCCCGTTCACTTTTCTTCTAAGAAAATTACTACCCAATCTGATTGCCAGACTATCCGCTTCCTTATAATAATAAAGTGCACTGTCCACCTGATTTAGCACACTATAGGTCCGACCAATGTTACGAATGCAATAAACCAAAGCTGCGCTGTCCCCCTCCAACAAGTTGTATTGATAACACTTCCGGAAAACAGGTAAAGCCTTGTCGTAAACGGCTTGATACAGGTACAAGATACCTATCTGACTGTAAATCCGTCCCAGCAAGTCATAATCCTTCCCATCTGCCGTTTCACTGGCTCGGATAAAGTAGTTGAGTGCCTGAGGAGCATCACCCAAGTCGGAATACACCCGCCCGGCATAATAATAAGTTTCGGGCAGGTATTTCTTGTCGTCCCGACGCTCGTAGTAGCGAAGCACGCTCCGGATAAGCGAGTCGGAGGTGTGACGGATGTAAGCCTTGTCGCGTGCCTTCACAGTCAGCAGGTCGTAATACATACGGACGGAACGGGGCTGAAGGAAGATGCTGTCGCGCAACGAATCGAGCAACGCCATCGCGCTGTCGGGATGGGTGTTAGCCAGCAAGGCCACCCGCTGCAAGGCAGGCAAACTATCGTTTCGCTTGCCACACGAGACGAAGGCAAGCAGCAGGAGAGGGAAGAAAAGCAACAGTGTGCGAAGTGTACGCATGTAAAAACAGATTTCAGATTTTTAAGTTTCCGGTTCCTCAGCTTACTTCTCCAACAGCTTCCTCAACTCGGCCACACCTTCCGAAGCCCCCTTACGGATGACATGAACCGGCCTTGAGCTGTGCGTGTCCACCGGCTTGGGGTCGATGAGATAGACTTCCGCCTCGCGGGGCACATAGTGCAGCAGACCGGCTGCCGGATAAACATTCAGCGAAGTGCCGATGATGACGAAGATGTCTGCCTGCTGCACGTATTCGATGGCAGTCTCAATCTCGGGCACAGCCTCGCCGAACCACACGATGAAGGGACGCAACTGGCTGCCGTCGCCAGCCTTGTCGCCCAAGTGCACCTCGTATTCGGAAGGCTTCAACTCCTTGATGAAGTGCGGATTGTAGGGGTCGCGACTGGAGCAGACCTTGGTCAGCTCGCCGTGCAAGTGGATAATGTGCGTACTGCCTGCGCGTTCGTGCAGGTTATCAATGTTCTGCGTCACTACGGTGACGTTGAAATCTTTCTCCAAAGCCACCACTCCCCGATGTCCCTCGTTGGGTTCCACTTCGAGCAGCTGGCGGCGACGCTCGTTGTAGAAGTTGATGACCAGTTCGGGGTTGCGCGCATAGCCTTCGGGCGTAGCCACCTGCTCCACCGGATAACGGTCCCACAACCCGCCCGCATCGCGGAACGTACTGATACCACTCTCGGCACTCATGCCTGCACCCGACAAAACAACCAGATTCTTCATAACTTGTTCCTTTCTCTTTATAATTTGACTGATTCGTACGGACAAAAATAAACGTTCTCGGGCAAAATAACTATCTTTTCTCCGGTTTTCGCACTTCTTTCGGGCCTATTCGGAAAAGAATACCGCAAAAAGTATTTATATTTGCATCAGGCAAATCAAAAAAAAGGCCGCAACAGAAAGTAAGTATGTTTTCAGACAGTTACAAAGCCACACTCAGTCATTTCCGCAACCAGTTCTTCGCATCGGAAGAACTCATCAACCTGTGGCACGGCAAGTTGCAACCACTCCCATTCCACCGACGGAGAACAGTAAGCGACTGGCAGCCGCAACAGCAATCGCGCTTCATCGAAAGTCTGATTGTAGGACAACCGCAACCAGCTCTCTTCTTCGACGGCAGCCAGACAGAATGGTACATCGTTGACGGGCGGAAACGCCTGACGGCTCTGTCTGACTTCGTCCAAGGACGGTTTGCCCTGCAGTCGCTCTACTTTCTGGGCGACATGTACGAAAACCAGCACTTCGACCAGCTTCCTCTGCTGGTAAGGCGTAAAATTCTGAACTTCAGGTTCGAAGTCAACCTGCTGAACCCCAATACGCCCGACCTGGTACGCTACGGTGTGTACACCGGCCTGCTGGCAAAAGGGAATAGCGATGTCAGCAATCCGTGTCGGGATTTCCTTTTCCCCGACGGATTTAATACGCTGAAAAGGCTTTGCCGGGAAACAAATCCGAGAAGAAGCGGTCTCCTCAGAAGCGGATTCGATGTGTATTCGCCGGAGGGAGTGACCGGGCGGCTGCTTGTCTTCCACCTTTATAGGTTGAACATGCTCCGCAGCAACTATGAAGTTCTGAAAACTCCGGTCGAAGTACTGGTGAACGAACTGCTCACACAGCCCGATCTGGAAAGCCTTGTACAGGAAAGCCGTTTTGCGGAAACCACCCGGAGGACTTTCGAACAAATAGACCGGCTCAGACTGACAACCCGGAAGCAAGCAGAAAAACAGGAAGCTATGCTGGCACTGCTTTCCGCCCAGCCCCAACAACAACCTCCCCGCAACTGGGAAGAATGGACAACAGAAGCCTGGAAAGAAATACCTGCCACCCCTCCCTACACGGGACAACTGCTGGAAAACTATCTGAAACGGTACCTTTATCTGAAACAACAACTGGAAACGAAATAATGCTGAAACACGTATACCTGAAGAACTTCAAATGCTTCGATGAACTGGCTCTGCCGCTGGGCGGACTGACACTGATAACGGGAGTGAACGGTGCCGGCAAGTCGAGCATCGTCCAGGCCCTGCTGCTCCTGCGACAAAGCAACGACGACAAGCGGACCGACCTGCACACCCACGTAAAAGCCGACGGCGACCTGGCCGACCTGACCAACGGCAATGCCATGCGCTATGCCTTGAGCGAAGATGCCGACATCCTGATCAGGCTGACCAATGACCAATCGGAAGAAGCCTGCTTCACCCTGAAGGACGCCGTGACAGACGATACGGAAATTGCCTGCATTCCTTCGGACAACATTGACCACGTACTGACAGCGTGGCCGCTCTTCGCCCCCAGCTTCGTCTACCTGTATGCCGACCGCACCGCTCCGCAAAGCAATTACCGCAAAGGGAACGCCAGCAACACCGACAGCCGCCTGGGCGACAAGCACGGCAGCAACACCGCCTTCCGCTTCTACGAAGCCATGAGCAGCAACGAACAGGTACCCGTACCAGCCCTCTGCCTGCTGGAAAAGAACCACTCCGTCTTTGCCAACGTATCGGCCTGGCTGAGCTACATCATGGGCAGCGATGTCAGCCTGGCTGCCGCACAGGAGACTGCCGACCGCGTCACCCTGAGCTACTCGAAAAACGTGCAGGGCAACGAAATAGCCTTTTCGCCCCTGAACGTAGCTTTCGGAAACTCGTATATACTACCCATTATACTGGCCGTGCTCACGGCACCGGAGAATTCGTTGCTCATCATCGAAAACCCGGAAGCCCACCTGCATCCGTCGGCACAGTTCCGCACAGGGCAACTGCTGGCACTGGCCGCCGAACACGGCATACAGATTATAGTCGAAACCCACAGCGACCACCTGCTGAACGGCGTGCGGGTCATGGCCAAAGCTGGAATGGAAGGCAAAGGCCGGACAGATGCCGGCAAGGTGGAAATACACTATATTTATCAGGACAAGGACCATCCCGAACTCCATCTGAACGAACGCATCGTGCTCGAAGAAGACGGCACCTTGGACCACTGGCCGCAAGGATTCTTCGACGAATGGGAACTGGCCTTGCGCCAAATCAACCAACCTTAACCTCCTTCTTCAGCCACTACCCCTCATGGAACTTCTGCTCAACGACCAATCGTACCAGTGCAACGGAAAACTGTGCGAACACTGGGAAGCTATAAGCTGTTTTGGCATCCTTGCCGACCGGCTGAAAGAATACGGCGTAGACAAGATTGTCTGTCCGCAAGGCTACAAGAGCCTGCCTCTGGGCGGAGTGGCATGGAAAGACTGTTACCTCCAGATGGAAGAACTGAACGACGACCAGCGGATGGAAATCGTCACCCTGATGGACAGCACCCTGCGCGAAGCCCGCCCCGACGAACTGGATGCCGACACCGTGTTCTGCGAAGAAGCAGACTTCAGCAACCCTTCCGCCGCACTGGGCAAAGCCTGTACGGACGACCGCCCTGTGGTGAGTTTCACCTTTCGGGAAGTAGACAAGCGAGACACCATCGAGGGTTTCCTGCGTGCAGGTACCAGCAAAAAAGTACAAAAAGCCACCGTAAAAAACCTGTATCGGGCAGAAACCGGGCAGATGGCTGTCTGCCTCACCTCGTTGAAGGAATGCAAAAGGAAGAACCCTGAAAAAGAGCCCTTATGGAACCAGGAAATGGTGACCAAATATCTGTCACGGATAGGACACGAAGACAACCGCCACTCCGCCTCGACGGAAGAGAAGCAGGCCTACCTCATCGAACACGCTACCCAAATAGCTCTGATGAACGGATGGTGTCTGCACACGCGATTGTCGCGCATCAACTCGAACAACGAGCAGAAAAGAGTTATCTTCTACTCCAAAGCTTTCAAGAACACCGCAACCTACCTTTGTATCGACCTGGAGCACGAAGATATCCGTTTCGAACTGTGCGACTACGCTGGCAGGCACTTGAAAGAAATCAAACACAACGGTCAGACAACCGATGCCACTCCGCAGCGGAGCCATAACATCAGAGTATGAAAAGGCGGCATCACGCCTTGCAATTGAATCGCCGCACACAGTTCAACTTCTTAGTAAACAAAGCTATAGGACGCAAACAAGCGCGGCCGTAAAGATTAAGAACCGGCAACATCCTGCAGATATCTTCTTCCGTTCTGTCCAATATTCGGCTTTCCAGCCTTGTTAACTATCTACTTGTCAACTACATGTTGAGCTTGCGAAACATGAATAAAATAAGAAAAATTAAATAACCAAACGCCTTATCATTCAAATAAAAGGCGTACTTTTGCCACTCATTCATTTGCAACGGGCAGATAATCAGTACTGCCCCACCAACGAAAAAACGACTTATGGACAAATTCAGTTATGCAATCGGCCTTGGAATAGGTCAGAACTTATGGAGCATGGGTGCCAAAGGCATCGTAGTAGAAGACTTCGCACAGGCCATCAAAGATGTGCTGGAAGGCAACCAGACAGCCATCAGCCATACGGAAGCACGCGACATCGTGAACAAATACTTCGAAGAAATGGAACAGAAGATGAACGCGGCAAACATCGAAGCCGGACAGAAGTTCCTGGAAGAGAACGGCAAACGCCCCGGCGTAGTCACACTGCCCAGCGGCCTGCAATACGAGGTCATCAAGGAAGGCAACGTAGGCCACTATGCCAAAGCTACTGACCAGGTACAGTGCCACTACGAAGGTACGCTGATAGACGGAACCCTGTTCGACAGCTCCATCAAGCGTGGACAGCCCGCTACGTTTGGCGTCAACCAAGTGATCCCCGGATGGGTAGAAGCCCTGCAACTGATGCCCGAAGGTGCCAAGTGGAAACTCTACATCCCCAGCGAACTGGCCTATGGCGCACAGGGAGCCGGCGAAATGATTCCGCCTCACAGCACACTGATATTCGACGTAGAATTATTGAAAATCTTATCCAAATAATAAACTTAAAAGCAAAATGAAAAAAGTATCAATCGTCATGGCTCTGGCAGTAGCCGCCGGTATGGCATCTTGTACTGCACAAAGTCCGAAAGGAAACATCAAGACGGACATCGACTCATTGTCTTATGCCATCGGTATGGCACGTACTGAAGGCTTGGAACAATATCTGGCACAACAAGGCATCGACTCAACTCAAATGTCTACCTTCCTGAAAGGTTTCAACGAAGGTGCTCAAAAAATCAGCAAAGAAGACGTAGCCTACATGGCTGGTCTGCAGATTGGTCAGATGGTAAGCAAGCAATGGGTAGAAGGCTTCAACCAACAGATCTTCGGTGAAGACTCTACACAGACACTGAGCCGCGAAAACATGCTGGCAGGATTCGTAGCCGGAGTAGTAGGTAAGGGTGGCGCCATGGAAATGGCTCAGGCTCAGGACTACATGCGTACCAAGATGGACATTATCAGAGAGAAAGCCATTGAAAAGAAATATGCCGACAACAAGGCTGCAGGCGAAAAGTTCCTGGCCGAGAACAAGACTAAGGAAGGCGTGGTAACTACCGAAAGCGGTCTGCAATATAAAATCATCACCAAAGGTACAGGTGCCATCCCGGCCGATACCAGCAAGGTGAAGGTAAACTACAAAGGTACCCTGATCGACGGAACAGAGTTCGACAGCTCGTACAAGCGTAAAGACAAAGACGGCAAGTCGCAACCCGCTACTTTCCGCGCCAACCAGGTGATCAAAGGCTGGACTGAGGCTCTGACCATGATGCCTGTAGGTTCGAAGTGGGAACTCTACATCCCCTACGACCTGGCTTACGGTTCAAGAGAAACTGGCGGACAGATCAAACCGTTCTCTACACTGATCTTCGAAGTAGAACTGGTAGGTATCGAAAACGACAAGAAGTAGTTATAAGATAGCGTTTCCTATCAGAACGTTATTCCGGGCGGATAAGACAGATGCACAGAAAAAAGCCTGTCTTATCCGCTTTTTCTTTTGTTTTTCACAATTTTCCTTTCCATTTTATAGAGAAATTAAAATAAAGTCCTATATTTGCTTACTATTTGATAAGAACAAGAACTTTACTAATTTACTATTATGGAAAAAATAGACAATCTTGACCGGCAGATTCTGGAAATCATTTCCCAGAACGCCCGTATTCCTTTCAAGGATGTAGCTGCCGAATGCGGCGTATCGCGTGCTGCCATCCACCAACGTGTGCAGCGTCTGATTGATCTCGGTGTCATTGTAGGTTCGGGTTATCACGTCAACCCTAAATCCCTTGGATACAGAACCTGCACGTATGTGGGTATCAAGCTGGAAAAAGGTTCCATGTACAAGACGGTAGTGGCACAGCTGGAAAAGATTCCCGAAGTAGTGGAATGCCACTTCACCACTGGTCCGTACACCATGCTGACCAAGGTATATGCCCGCGACAACGAGCACCTGATGGACCTGTTGAATAACAAAATGCAGGAAATCCCCGGCGTAACCGCCACCGAAACACTGATTTCACTGGAACAGAGTATCAAGAAAGAAATACCTATCTGTCCGGAGAAATAAGTCATGGATTTTCTGAACACATACCATCTTGCCGGACTGTTCATCGGCATCTGTACGTTCCTCATCATCGGCCTGTTCCACCCCATCGTGGTAAAGGCCGAATATTACTGGGGTACCAGATGCTGGTGGATATTCCTTTTGCTGGGTATCGGGGGAACAGCTGCTTCGGTGTGTATCGACAACATTCTGCTGTCGGCCCTGCTGGGTGTTTTCGCCTTCTCGTCGTTCTGGACCATTAAGGAAATTTTCGAACAGGAAGAACGAGTAAAGAAAGGCTGGTTCCCCAAGAACCCGAAACGTACCTACAAGTTCTGACAGGTGCGTCTCCTCCCTCCACTACTTTCGTTTATGTAACATCGACTTTCGTTCACGTAACATAGACTTTCACTTATGTAACATCGCCGCCCCATCGCGGTGACGCAACTTCCACATGTCACCTTGCTCTCACCACGACACAAGGATTGCGGAAGCTGTAAGGTAAAGTTTCAACGTAAGCATCTTATTATAAGCAAAATACAGTGAAACATGCTACAAAATTGCCCTCGCCGCGCCCCATTTGTGAAACTGCCGTGAAACGTCATCTTTCACCACACCCGCCTATGTATCAGCACACAAAGAACGTTAGTGAAGGCATGAAGGATAATTCCGTAAAAACAGTATAATTACGAGTGTAATGAGGCACTTTACAGCCGTAAAGTAGTACATGGCAGTCACAAACAGGCTCGTGAGAGAGACACCAGTACGGCTCGTGAGAGACACTTGCACGGCTCACGAGAAACACTTGCACGGCTCACGAAGGACACTTGCACGGCTCGGACAACCGTCCCGCCCCTCCTTTTTTAAGACTTCAACCATCAAAAAAACAAGTGAAAAAACAGAAAATGCTTGCATATTTCAAGCAAAAGCATTACTTTTGCCCCCGCATCCGACAAAAGGATACACCGGACTTGTAGCTCAGTTGGTTAGAGCAACAGACTCATAATCTGGAGGTCCCAGGTTCAAGCCCTGGCTGGTCCACGTTAAGAATCAAGCACTTACGAGAAATCGCAAGTGCTTTTTCTTTTATACAGTGACCTTCAGGTGACCTTTTTGAAGCGAAACTCTGTAATAGTGACCTTCTGTAATTCCATGAAATTACAGAGAGTTTTTATAGATTTTTAAATAGAGAGAGTGGCTAAATCTGGCTTTTTAATAAATCGCTGCGATTATTCGTGTAAGGGATAAGATAAGACCGCAATAACTTGTCGAGGAATTATTTCGTAAATCTGTATAAGAAATATACCTACCTGAAATCAAAAGAGTTAGAAGAATTACCTCGTTTTGGGGTAATGAGTTGGTAACCGTTCCAATTGCCGTAGTCTGCATCGCTTTGCTTGTTCGGGTAACTCTTACGGATGCAAAAGTACGAAAAATATTCCGACTGGAATAATCATTCCCAATATTCTTTCAGCTGATTGGCATCCACTCTTATGCCGTTTGAGGCTTAAGGCAAATTGCAAACAAGGAAGCCACGGTAAAAGCAACTCTTATCCATAACAAATGAATGCATTGCATTTCCTCAGAGGTTTAGGTTGTCATGCGGGAAGCTATGTGTCAGTCGGTTAAAACCTTCAACATGAATATACTGGTTGCCGTATGCCCGGAATCTCCGAGTTGACCATCCAACAGCTGAAATCCCCGTTCCTTATACATATCAATGGCTTTACCAAACGAAGGGAATGTTTCTATATACAGGCTGGTATAGCCCGCTCCCTTTGCACGGCAGACAATCAAATCAAGAATCATGCCTCCCAATCCTTATCCTCGGACAGCAGGCGATAAATAATACTTGACTATTTCAGCACACTTGCCGGGCAAGCCTTTGGTGGGATAGAAGCCACAGCCTCCTTGAATCTCTCCGCCGTAATCAATCACCCAATATTCTGCATTTACATTTTCAACCGACTGACTGATGCAGTCCGTGACAGGGTCATCATACACCGTGCCTGTACGCGACACACCAAATTCATCAATAACACATCGTATCAGACGAGCCATTTGAGCATTATCCGTTTCCTTGATTGGACGGATGATAAAACCATCTTTTGTCTCCATATTGTTATCAGTTTATTTCCTATTCCTACAAAGATTCTCTTTGTTTTCGGGCAATGAATCTGTAGCCATTCCATTTACCGTGGTCTGCATTACTATATTCAGGCTGAATATTTGACATCCACACTTATGCTGTTTTAGAGTTGAAGCAATTAACAAGCAAGGAGGCTACGGTAAAAGCGATTCCTACTCCTACCACACCCGTCCATCCACAATGTTGCCAAAACAGACCTGAAACGAATGTTCCGGCAGAACCGCCCAAGAAGTAAATGGTCATATAAACGGTATTGACCCGGTTGATGGCGGATGCATCGAGGGCGACCACGCTGGTCTGATTGGACAGATGGATGCATTGCATTCCTGCATCAATCAACAGGATAGCGACTATCATCCACACATAGCTGGAATTCCCCCAAAATGCCAAGAACCATGCAGCCAATACCACACATCCTCCGACAATAGAGAAAAACCTTGCTCCATACTTTTGGATATAGCCGCTAATGAATACAACCGTA
>NZ_FR883043.1:0-632 GCF_000435115.1 Bacteroides sp. CAG:633
TAGACATTTCTTGAGAAACGCTCCTATTTGAATAGACACTTTGCCTAATACAGCTCTGATTAGGTCGTCTGTTTTCGATGTACCGGACATGCAAGAGTTCCGGCCTTGTTGTTCGGTAAAACCGGATGCCCTTCGATGGGGCATTCGGTTTTTGGTCAGATGTTCCGGCTTACGCTTTCGTCCGACCTTGTTGTTTGGCCTGACAAAGATGCATCATATCCACCATTATCGAAAGTTTTTTGCGGGCAAATTTTCTTTTTCCACATATTCTTCTGTTCACCCTGCTCCAAATGTACAAGAGCAGGGACTTTGTAACCGATACTCATATGTGGCCGGCGATAGTTGTAGAAGTGGATGTATCTACCGATGACCTTCTTGGCATGCCCGATATCGTTGAAGTGACTTTGTCGGTAGACACGTTCGCACTTGATTATCCCGTTGATCCGCTCGGCGATGGCATTGTCTGTAGGGTTGTAGTCCTCCGTCATGCTAATGTCAATCTCGTGCGCCTGTAGCATCGCCACATAAGCGTCGCAGCAGTATTGTACACCCCGATCAGAATGATGGATCAGCCCTTTGAGGCTTGTGCTACCTCTCAGTTCGACAGCCTGCTTTATTGCCTGCTCCAATGC
>NZ_FR883044.1:0-370 GCF_000435115.1 Bacteroides sp. CAG:633
TGCAAGTGTCGAACAAATGAATTGCAAGTGTCCCACAAACGGAATACAGGCATCTTTCATCCGACGTGTACAACACGGACTAACTCACTATTGATGAGCCAATTGCATCAAAGCAATCAGTTTCTCCTTATCCATCCTTTCCGCCTCCATCCCAGCCTAACCGGATTTTCGTCCGAAATATAAAAATCACGACACGCACCATTTCCTCAAGAAAATAGTTACAGAATTATTTGTTCGTCTGAATGAAAAACTGTACTTTTGTGCCCGATTATTCCGAACCGGGTCCGACAAAGAGCTTTCCAAGTGATTGGAGACCACCCGACGGAGCTAACTTATACATTATATATAAGAAATGTACGCAATTGTAGAA
>NZ_FR883044.1:397-4012 GCF_000435115.1 Bacteroides sp. CAG:633
GTAGAAATCAACGGTCAGCAATTCAAAGCAGAAGCTGGCAAGAAACTGTTCGTTCACCACATGCAGAATGCAGAAGCTGGTGCAACAGTAGAATTTGAAAAAGTTCTTTTGGTAGACAAAGACGGCAACATCACCGTAGGTGCTCCTACAGTAGAAGGCGCAAAAGTAGTTTGCGAAGTAGTTACCGCTTTGGTAAAAGGTGACAAAGTTCTCGTATTCCACAAGAAGAGAAGAAAAGGTTACCGCAAGTTGAACGGTCATCGTCAACAATTCACAGAGTTAACAATCAAAGAAGTAGTAGCTTAATCAATTTAAAACAGTAAGAAGAAATGGCACATAAAAAAGGTGTTGGTAGTTCTAAGAACGGCCGTGAATCAGCAAGTAAGAGATTAGGCGTTAAGATATTCGGTGGCGAAGCTTGCAAGGCAGGTAACATCATCGTTCGTCAGAGAGGTACTGAATTCCATCCGGGAAACAACATCGGTATGGGTAGCGACCACACTCTGTACGCCTTGGTAGACGGAACTGTACAGTTCAAAGTAGGTAGAGAAGACAGACGCTATGTATCTGTAATCCCCGCCGAAAGCGCAGAAGCATAACGCTAACAACAGAAAATAATCAGGAAAAGAGGATAAGCCCTAAAAGCATATCCTCTTTCTTTTTATACGAAAAACTACACCCTATTTGTTTTTTCCCTATCTTTTGATAAGATAGGATGCGGTTCGGGATAGCCAAACCTGAAAAACTTCGTTTTTCGTTTGTCTCTCCTCTCACCTTTCACTATCTTTGCACTGCAAATCAAGGTTATTATAAAAAACAAATTCAAGATATGCTTACCATTAAACAAATCACAGAAAACACAGACGCGGTGATCCGCGGACTGGAAAAGAAGCACTTCAAGAATGCCAAAGAAGCTATCGAGCAAGTGCTGGCCTACAACAACAAACGTAAAAGTACACAAGCTGTATTAGATAACAACCTCGCCGAAGTCAACTCACTCTCCAAGTCTATCGGCCAACTGATGAAAGAAGGCAAAAAAGAAGAAGCCGAAACAGCCAAAGCACGTGTTGGCGAACTGAAGGAAGCCAACAAAACTCTGCAAGCCGATATGGATCAGGCTGCTCAGGATCTGCAACAGCTGCTCTACACCATTCCCAATGTGCCCTACGACGAAGTGCCCGAAGGCGCTACTGCCGAAGACAACCTCGTTGTGAAGATGGGTGGCATGGAGACTGAACTTCCCAAAGATGCCCTGCCCCACTGGGAACTGGCCAAGAAGTACGACATCATCGACTTCGACCTGGGTGTTAAGATTACCGGCGCCGGCTTCCCCGTCTACAAAGGAAAAGGTGCACGCCTGCAACGCGCCCTCATCAACTTCTTCCTGGACGAAGCACGCAACTCGGGCTATACCGAAATCATGCCGCCCACAGTGGTGAATGCCGCTTCGGGTTACGGCACAGGCCAGCTGCCCGACAAGGAAGGACAGATGTACCACTGCGAAGTAGACGACCTCTACCTCATCCCAACAGCCGAAGTACCCGTAACAAACATCTACCGCGACGTCATCCTCGACGAAAAGCAGCTCCCCATCAAGAACTGCGCCTACACCGAGTGTTTCCGCCGCGAAGCCGGTTCTTACGGTAAGGACGTACGCGGACTGAACCGTCTGCACGAATTCTCGAAAGTGGAACTGGTACGCATCGATACCCCCGAACACAGCAAGCAAAGCCATCAGGAAATGTTGGATCACGTCGAAGGCTTACTCCAGAAACTGGAACTGCCTTACCGCATCCTGCGCCTTTGCGGTGGCGACATGAGCTTTACGGCTGCCATCTGCTACGACTTCGAAGTATACAGCGAAGCACAGAAGCGTTGGCTGGAAGTCAGCTCTGTATCTAACTTCGACACCTATCAGGCCAACCGTCTGAAATGCCGTTACCGTACAGCCGAAAAGAAAACCGAACTGTGCCACACGCTGAACGGTTCTGCCCTGGCTCTGCCGCGCATCGTAGCTGCTTTGCTGGAGAACAACCAGACGCCCGAAGGTATCCGTATCCCCAAGGCATTGGTTCCCTACTGTGGTTTCGACATGATAGACTAAAAACATTGCAAGGTCTGTCATCCTAATCATACATTATAAAAATAAAGGCTTGTACTGGCTGCTTCCGCTTGCCGCAAAAAGACAATCAAAAAAGAAGGCATCCCCGTACAAGCCTTTATCATATAAAAATAATACGGATTATCATTTTATTTTCTAACCCCATAAATCTACTTATCATGAGTGCTAAAAACAAAAGTTACGCATTGCCGCTGACATTCGTCGGCATCATGTTCTTTGCCATCGGCTTCGCGCTGGGCATCAACTCGCTGCTTGTTCCCGTTCTGCAAGGTTCACTGGGCATTTCGAACGCAGCTTCGTACCTGATTATCGCCGCAACGTTCATCCCCTTCCTTGTTTTCGGCTATCCTGCCGGACTGACGATTAAAGCTATCGGTTACAAACGCACCATGTCGCTGTCGTTCATCATCTTTGCCGTGGCCTTCTATCTGTTTATCCTGTCGGCCAATTACAAGAGTTTCAGCCTGTTCCTGCTGGCATCGTTCATCAGCGGAGCGGCCAATGCCTATCTGCAAGCGTCCGTCAACCCCTACATCACCATTCTTGGCCCGTTGGAGAGTGCTGCCAAGCGCATCAGCATCATGGGTATCTGCAACAAGCTGGCCTGGCCCATCCCGTCCATCTTCATCGTGTGGCTGTTGGGCAAAGACGTGCACCTCATCGGTATTGAAGACCTGAACAAACCGTTTGTAATCATCATCTGTGCCTTCATCGTACTGGGCATCATGGCCTTCTTCGCTCCCCTGCCCGAAGTGAAAGCCGAAGGCGAGGACGAAAACGACAACGCTTCCGAAGCTTCCAGCTATGCCGCGGGAAAGACTTCCGTATTCCAGTTCCCGCACCTGTTGCTGGGCTGCCTGGCGCTGTTCCTGTATGTAGGAGTCGAGACAGTCTCGTTGGGCACACTTGTCGACTATGCCAACTCACTCGGCCTGCCGGGTGCCGCCAACTATNGGCCTGCCGGGTGCCGCCAACTATGCGTGGATTGCGCCTATCGGCATCGTCATCGGTTACATCTGCGGTATCATTTTCATACCTAAATACATCAGCCAGGCTGCTGCCTTGAAGATATGTTCCATTCTGGCCATCGCCGGTTCGCTACTCGTTGCACTGACGCCGCAGGACATCTCCATCTACTTCATCTCGTTCATGGCACTGGGTTGTTCGCTGATGTGGCCTGCCCTGTGGCCGCTTGCCATGGCCGACCTGGGTAAGTTCACCAAAGCCGGTTCGTCGCTGCTCATCATGGCCATGTTCGGTGGAGCCGTCATTCCTACCCTGTACGGATGGTTGAAGGACGTAACCAGCCCCCAACAAGCCTACTGGCTCTGCCTGCCCTGCTTCCTCTTTATCCTTTATTATAGCATATCGGGCTATAAGATCCGGACGAAGTAAGATTTAAAAATCAGAATTCAGAAGTTAAGAAGTTAAGGAGTTAAGCCGATACCTTGGTGTGCAAAAAAGCATTTGGCTTAACTTCTTAACTTCTGAAC